>JACMKU010000010.1 GCA_014379965.1 Chitinophagaceae bacterium | reverse complement strand
GATGGGAGTTACAACATCCCACATGTTGTTTTTGCAGCGGTAGGCTTTGAAGGTCCCCGGAGGAACGCCGCTGGAGAGCAATGTGTCGCTTTCGTGGCAAAATCGGCATGATTCCGGTTGAGCACGGTGGAACTTGACGCAGATATCCTGCCATCCGATACCGACCAGCACCTCTCCTTTAAGGTCGAGGATACCGACGAGTAAACCGGTAAGTGCATAATAGTCGTTCATCATTTCCTGAAGGGCCGGAGCATCAATGACGTCGGACAACTCAATATTTTCAAATTCCGGTAGACCAGTTATCGCATCCTGATCATTTTCTTGTGTCATCATTGTGTATTACCATTCTCTTTAATAATCTCCGGCAGCGTAAAACAGAACGTACTCCCTTTACCCCTTCAAACTTTGGTATGCTTCCTCAAACTGATCGGCAGCTTCCTTGAAGGCATTCAATACTGCGGGGTCAAAGTGTTCAGGCTTGGTCCGACCATCTCCCTCGATGATTATCCTGTATGCCCTGTCATGGTCGAAGGCCGCCTTGTAGGGACGAGAACTCCTGAGCGCATCATAGATGTCGGCAATTGCGGTTATTCTCCCCTCAAGCGGTATCTGTTCGCCTTCAAGTCCACGGGGATAACCGCTGCCATCCCATTTTTCATGGTGTGTCAGTGCTATGCTGCGCCCAATGGTCAGCTTCTCGTTTCTTCCAATAATCATTGAGCCGGAAAAAGTATGCTCCTTCATCATCGCGAACTCCTCATCCGTTAATTTGCCCATTTTTTTGAATATTTCAGGAGGGGTATGTATTTTGCCCACGTCGTGCAGTATGGCCTGGAGATGTATGGCCTGGATAAAATCGTCATCAAGCCCAAGCTGCGTTGCAATGATGGCGGAAAAGTCACCAACTCTGAGAATGTGGTTGCCAGTGTCTTCGTCATTCGCCTCTGCCGCCCTTGCCAGCGCATAGACGGTATAGATGAATGCCTTCTCGGTAGACGCTATCTGTAACGCCAGCTGTGACTCAACAAATATCCGCTTTTCAATGTCCAGCTGCAGTTCAGCTGTGCGTTCCAACACGGTCTGCTCAAGATGTTCGTTCTTGTGCCGCAAGAGCGCTTCTGCTCGACCCAGCTTGATATGAGTGCCGACCCTGGCCAGTACTTCGTCGGGCTGACACGGCTTGGTGATGTAATCAACACCTCCAGCGCGGAATCCTTTTATCTTGTTTTCAGTAGTGATCAGAGCGCTCAAAAAAACAACCGGTATTTCTTTTAGTTTGGGGTTCTGTTTGATCGTCTCACATACTTGATAACCGTTCATTTCCGGCATGGTGATATCCAACAGAATAATATCAGGCGGATCCAGCTCTATAGCCTCCAAAGCAGCCGCACCAGAGGTAAAGGTAAAGACATCGTTCCCATTGCGTATTAACAAATATTTCAAGAAATCAAGAATTTCTGGCTCATCGTCTAAAATAACAACCCGTGGCTTTCTTAATTCTGTTGACTGATCATTTAAAGAGTTCATAGCGCGCCTCGCAGAATTACCGAGTTAAACAGATTCTTTATTTTATGATTCACTGCGACAAAATGATTTCGTCAACGTAAAACAGAACGTACTTCCCTTTCCAACCCCTTCCGACTCCACCCACACCCGCCCGCCATGTACCTCTACGATCCGTTTTACCAGCGCCAGACCAACGCCGCTTCCTTGGCTTTTAGTATCCAATTTATTAAATAAGCCGAAAATGGTTTCATGGTGGAGTGGGTCGATACCGGCGCCATTGTCGCTGACAAAGAATACGATCTCTTCACCCTCCTGCCTTGTTCCTACTTCTATGCGGGGTGCGGCCTGATCTCCCATGTATTTTATGCTGTTTTCAATCAGGTTTTGCAGCACAGCCGTCAAGCGTTGCGAGTCGCCAAGAAGCGTTGGAAGATGCGGCTGCAGCACCACCTCAACCAGCTTTTGTTTGAGCGGACCGGCCAACTGAGCCAGACAATCCATGACCAAAAGGTTCATGTCAACCGGGGTCGGATCGTTCATCATTATGCCAATCTGTGATAGTTTCAGCAGATCATTGATAAGTAACGTCATCTTTGCCGTTGCGTTCTCAATTCTCTTCAGGTCGTCTTGGGCACGGCCATATTTTCCGGTTTCCAAATTTTGTGTAATCATGCCGGCATAGGTCTGAATAGTCATCAGCGGACTCTTCAGGTCATGAGAAACTGTGTAGGTAAAACGTTCCAGTTCGGTGTTTTTGTCCTGCAGTTTTTTTTCCGCCAGCTTACGTTCGGTAATGTCTTCCATTGCCAAAAGGATAATGTGTGAGCCGATATTCTCCCGGAAAATCTGGCGGGCGTTAAGCAGAATTGTCTTGCGGCCGATACCCTGAAATTCATGCTCGACTTCATAGTCATTGAACACGGTATCATTGGGGAGAATATCTTCAAAGAGCACCCGCAGTTTGGGAATGTCCCATTGCCGGTCGCCGAGGTCGTAGATGAATTGCCCGATGGTTGTCTCTGGTGTTACCTTGAAGGTTTCGTAGAAACTGTGGTTGGCGGTGACCACCCTGAGGTCTTGGTCCAAGGAAATCAAGGGTTCACGCACCGTGTTGATGACGCTTTCGGCAAATGCGAGGGCTTCATCAACTTTGTCATTCAGAAACTTGATTCTGAGCAGCGACTTTACCCTGGCTACTAGCTCGTATTGATCAAAAGGTTTGGAGATAAAATCATCGCATCCCGATTCAAAAGCTTTTAGCTTGTCTTCGTTCTCAGTATTTGCAGTAATCATAACTACAGGGATGCGCTGTGTTTTTTCATTAGCACGTAATTTCGCCAGCACTTCGAAGCCGGACATCCCGGGCATCTTTACGTCCAGCAGAACCAGATCAACCTGATTGCAGGAAAGTTTTTCCAGCGCTTTCGCACCACTTTCCGCCTGGATGATTTCATAGCCCTGCCTGACAAGAAATCCTTCTAGAAGTAAAATGTTAGGGAGCTGGTCATCAACAACTAATATTAATGGTTTGTTTTTCATCATCGCTCCCTATTGAAGGTGTATTTCAAACAAATATGATAACTACTCTATACCATGTAACTCTTAATCTTTCGTATGTTGTGTTACTGGATTTCCGCTTCCAACTGGTTACGTTCTCGTGCTGCGATTTCAAGTGTGGCACAACGATTGCCAGGTTCAGTTATCTCGTGAATTAATTTTGAGTTTGTTTTTTCGAGTTCTGCCATGTTCTGTACTGAAAGGTCCTGTAATAACGTCGTTGTTTCCCGTTTCAGAGGTATGGACACGGTGAAGGTGCTT
>JACMKU010000136.1 GCA_014379965.1 Chitinophagaceae bacterium | reverse complement strand
CCATTCACCACTGACCACTCACTACTCACTTCACTCCAAATCAACTCAAAACCCCTTCGGCTTCTCCAACTTCAAATCCCTCTTAAGCATAGCATCACGATTCGCCATCTCCCAGGCAGTATAGAACACGAGTTGTGCTCTTTTAGCCATCAACTTGTAATTGATCTTATCAGGCGTATCGGTAGTACGATGATAGTCGGCATGCGTTCCATTGAAGTAAAATATGACGGGAATTCCTTTCTCCGCAAAATTATAATGATCGCTACGGAAATAGAATCGATTGGGATCATTGGGATCATTGTACTTCCTGTCGAGTTTCAACTTCGAATATTTAGCATTAACCATGTCCGTAATAGGTGCGAGTTCGGAACTGAGTTTGTCGTCCCCGATTACATACAGGTAGTTTGTCGAATCTTTATCCTTAAGGTATTCCGTTCCTGTTCTGCCGATCATGTCAATATTTAGGTCAACAGAAGTCTTCTCTATTGGGAATACAGGATGATTGGCATAGTATTCAGATCCCCACAATCCTTTCTCTTCACCGCTCACCGTCATGAACACGATACTGCGTCTTGGTCCTTTACCAGCTGCTTTGGCCTTGGCAAATGCTTCCGCGAGTTCAAGTATGCCTGTGGTGCCGCTGCCATCGTCATCCGCACCATAATAGATTGTACTGTCATTGCGCTTGCCTACGTGATCGTAGTGGGCAGTAACAATTACATATTCGTCCTTCTTATCCGTGCCCTCTAATACGGCCACAACATTCGAAGCATAGGCGACCTTTGCTGTCTCTGCATAAGATAGATCGATGTCTGCTTTATATGTCTTTGCGGGAAGGGGACTGGTCTTCATCTTTTCGATCAGACCTTTTCCGTCTGCACCCATTATTGTTTCCGCCACCTTTTCGGTAACGGTGAAGGATAAAGGCTGCACCTTGGCCAGGTATCCATTAAGTTCATACGCCGCTGTTGACATGAAGGGACGAAGAGCTGAATAGATGATCAGGACAGCAGCCGCACCGCGTTGCTGAGCCTGTCTTGCCTTCACTGTCGCACTTGCGGGAGAACTAAAGCCTGAAGCAGTTGCCTTGTAGCCGGTAGGTGATCCGTCGAGGATCATCACCAACTTACCCGACACATCGAGATCTTTATATGCATTGAGTTCGTTATCGACAATACCATAGCCGGCAAACACAACTTCGGAGAAGCGCAGCTCTGTAGTATGATTGGCGCTCACGCTTGGCTGAAAGTCGCGTGCGAGTGTCAACGCGTTGTTGTTGATCTTTAAGGACGTAGCTAACATCGAATCCTTGTAAACAGGATATTGCTGACGATAGCTGCCATTATTTCCAGGCAAAAGGTTCAATGCACGAAAATGATTCTCGATGTAGGTCGCTGCCTTTTCCAGGCCGGGTGAAGGAGTATCTCTTCCCTCCATTTCCTTACTCGCAATGATGTAGAGATGTCTCTTCATATCCTCTGCGGAAATAGTTGCCGCAAAGAATGGAGGGGAATTTTTCTTTTGGGCATTCACGGTAATGGTAACAATGAGCCCTGCAATGAGAAGCAATTTTTTCATGTATGTATGTAGTTTTTTGAGACCTGCCGCGACAGGAAGATTCAAACTTAAATGAAATTACGGTGCCGTGAAAAAGCTTGTGATGAGTGGATGGATCAACCCGCCTGTGTGGCGCAGGAGATCTTATTGACCCTGTCCGCATGTCGGCCCCCTTCGAAGGTGGTACCGATAAAGATATTAACCATCTTTTCTACATCTCCTTCTCTTACAAATCGGGCTGGGATGCATATGATATTTGCGTCGTTGTGTTGCCTGGCAAGTTTAGCCAGTTCCTCTCCCCAGCAGATTGCTGCCCTGACGCCCTGATGTTTATTAGCTGTGATAGCCACGCCGTTTGCGCTCCCACACAAGAGAATGCCAAATGCAGATTCGCCCTGCTCAACCGATTTAGCAACGGGATGCGCGAAATCGGGGTAGTCAACTGAATCGATTGAATGAGTACCAAAATCCTTAAATGCGAGGCTTTTGCCTTCGAGAAATGATATCAGGTCTTCCTTGTAAGGGAATCCTGCATGGTCGCTGCCGATGGCAATTGGCTTGCGAAGATCAAAAGGAGAAGTCATAAAAAGGATTTACGTGATGAGGATTCAAAGGTAAATAACTCCCCACGGATAAAATCCAACTATTATTAGCTCCATTCATTCTTTTCAGCATCCTGCCGGCGATTGATTCGGGAGGCAATAATAATACTCGCTTCAAACAAAAGGTATAGCGGGATTGTCACAATCACCAGGCTAAACGGGTCAGTTGAAGGTGTAATGATCGCAGCTACTATGATTATCAATACAAATGCATGACGCCTGTATTTTCTCAGGAACCGTCCCGTCACAATACCGATTCTTGCCAGTACACTCACCAATAACGGCATTTGAAACAATACTCCAATGCCCACCGTGGTGTAGACCAGGTTCTCTACATAATCTGAGAAGTTAGGTAGATTGACAATTAGCGGGCTCAAAGTGTACGAAAAATAGAAGTTGATCATGAATGGTGTAAGAATGTAATAGCCAAATAGCACTCCGGCGAAAAACAATAAAGACACCCAGAAGATCACTCCGCGCGTCTTCCTCAATTCCTTCTGAGAGAGTGCAGGCCTTACAAATCGCCAGAACTCCCAGAAGATATAAGGGAAGGCAATGATAAATCCACCAACGAAAGCAAGGGTAAATGTAGAGATGAACTGGCCTGTCATCGTGTTGCTCTGGAATTTGATATCGATTCCCGTGAGGCAGACAGAATCGCCGAGACCTAATGCATGACTCGCATCACAAAGCCATTTGTACGTGACGAAGTTGTTGTAAGCTGGTGCAAACAATACCTTATCGACGATCTCCTTTGCATAAATAAATATCACGATGGCTCCAATGGCGATAGCAATTACCGACCTAATAAGATGCCAACGCAATTCCTCGAGGTGATCGATGAATGACATCTCCACATTCGGATCTTTTTGCCTCTTTTCGAAGAAATCCAATAATGCCATCAGCTGCGTATATTAAAGTGTTGGCAAAGATAGGTGCAGTGGAGGAATAAGGAATAAGATACTACGACAATCCTTCTGGGGATTATTTGAGTTTTTTCATTTTGATCATCTCTATCCGCGTGTCGCTTACGCTAACGATATCGAATTCATAGTCGTCGATTATGATGCGCTCCTTCTGTTGTGGGATCGTCTCATGATAGTTGATGATATATCCTGAGATCGTCTCCGATTCATTCTTGGGGAAGTCGAACCCATATTTTTCTTCAAGGTAATCCAGTTCGAGTCTGCCAGAGAAGATATATTCATTCTCTGAGATCTGTTTTTCTACAAATTCTTCCGTATCATATTCATCCTGTATCTCACCGAACAACTCTTCGAGCACATCTTCCATGGTGATGATGCCAGCCGTACCACCGAATTCATCTACTACCCAGGCAATACTTTTCCTTTCACGTGTAAACTTACTGATCAGGTCGGCCGCGCTCATGCTTTCGGGTACCGCCGGTATCGGTAGCAGGATCGATGCTAGCGACTCTGGTTTCTTGAACAGATCAAGCTGATGCACATATCCAATGATGTGGTCGATATTATTTTCAAATACAATCAACTTGCTAAGCTTGGTTTCGGCAAATTTGTTTTTTACTTCCTGGATAGAGCATTGATTGCTAATACCGATTATTTCTTTCCGCGGAACGAGGCATTGCCGGATCTTAACTTTAGGCAGCTCTTGCGCATTCTCGAGAAGTTGGGTATTGCGCTCCTGTTTCTCCTCGTCCATATCATGGTGAAAAAGATTCTTCAGATCACTTCGCTTGAAAGGCTCTTTTAGTTTGTCCACCCTGACATTAAATACATATTTCAATAACCATTCAGCAAGATTTATCAATCCATTGGCAAGGGGAGAAAACATCTGGTAGAAAAAATCAATGACATATGCGAGACTACTAAGAAGCGCAATACTGCGGGCGCGGAAAATAGCTTTTGGAATGAACTCGGCAAAAACAAGAACGGCGAAGGTGGCAAGTATGATCTCGGTAATGATGTGTACCGAAGCGGGAATGTGCCAACTCATCTTCTGGCTGAGGTAATACCAAACTGGCTTCATCACATTGTCGACCTGCAGACTGAAAAATACCATGAAGAGTGTGAAGCCGACAAGGGTCATCCCAAGGAAGCTTGCAGGTACATCGACGAATTTCGCCAGGAGCTCCCCAGCAGATCCCCCCTGTTTTTTCTTAAGCTCGATGTTCAATCGGTTTGCACTGTAGAAGGCCATTTCAATCCCCGAGAAGAAAAAGAGCAACAGCAGGGTGAGTATGAACCAAATTATGGTCTTCCATTCCATCATAAAGTAAAGATAGATAAAACGCGAAAAAGGGTGAATGGATGAATGCGGCTGAACCCTGTGCTATTTTATCTCACGCGCCAGGAATTCACCAACCAGCTTCTCGGCCTCTTTACAGGCTTTTTCGAGATTGTCGTTCATGATACTACAATGGAACTGGTCCTTAAAGGATATTTCGTAAGATGCCTTACTGATGCGTGCCTGTAATGATTCTACGGTTTCGGTGCCCCGGGATTCCAACCTCCTCATCAATTCATCTATCGATGGCGGCTCTATAAAGATAGTTAGCAGTGACTCCGGGTATTGTTGCTGTACATGGATAGCGCCTTTTACATCGATGTCGAGTAGGGGAATGCGGTCCTCGTTCCAGAGGCGTTTGATCTCGGACTTGAGAGTGCCGTAATATTTTCCCTCGTAAACCATTTCCCACTCTATGAATTCGTTGTTATGTATCCTTTGCTGAAATTCTTCCGTAGGCAGAAAATAATAATCAATTCCCTCCTTCTCATAATGCCTCGGCTCGCGGGTAGCTGCCGAAATGGAAAAAGCCAGTTGGGGAAATTTCCTTAACAGATGACGCGTGATCGATGTCTTTCCGGCACCTGAAGGGGCAGTAATAACGATGAGTTTATTGAAAGCCATTTGCAAAGAAAATGGTTTTTGGGGAGAGATGAGTGATTGGTTGATTAGGTTGATTGGGTTGACTAGGTTGAATGCACTCCGAAGCTTAATTGGTAGGATGTAGGCCACTTAATCAACCCAATCAACCTATTCAACTAATCACCTACACCCTCCTAATATCCGCCCCTAACCTCTTCAACCTACCATCTATATCCTGGTAACCACGGTCGATCTGCTCGATGTTTTGGATGAGGCTCTTTCCTTCGGCGC
Organism: Chitinophagaceae bacterium; assembly: GCA_014379965.1. GTDB lineage: Bacteria > Bacteroidota > Bacteroidia > Chitinophagales > Chitinophagaceae > VBAT01. Next base: position 20,027 of record JACMKU010000136.1, on the reverse strand, counting down.
TTAATGCGGCTATCAGCAATGCAACACCGGCGCGAATGTCCGGGCTGCTCATCGTTATTCCGCGCAGGGCTATTTCCCTGTCTAATCCTATTACGACGGCACGGTGTGGATCACATAACACAATCCTCGCGCCCATATCAATGAGTTTATCTACGAAGAAGAGCCTGCTTTCAAACATTTTCTGGTGTACAAGCACTGATCCCTTCGCCTGCGTAGCAGTGACAAGCACAATACTCAACAAGTCTGGTGTGAAGCCCGGCCAGGGATGGTCATAGATGGTGAGTACAGAACCATCGAGAAAAGTCTGGATGGCATAGCTCTTCTGAGAAGGAATATGAATGTCGTCTCCCGAGATGTTCATGTGGATGCCAAGCTGCTGAAATTTTTCAGGGATCATTCCCAGGTGTTCAACGCCGGCTCCTTTGATAGTTATATCACTTTGCGTCATGGCAGCAAGACCAATGAAAGAACCTACTTCGATCATATCGGGTAGCATCCGGTGTTCCGTGCCGCCGAGATAGTCAACTCCATCTATAGTTAGCATGTTGCTGCCCACGCCACGGATCTTCGCTCCCATTCTTATCAGCATGCGGCAAAGCTGCTGAACATACGGTTCACACGCCGCATTGTAAATGGTAGTAGTACCCCGCGCCATCACTGCTGCCATTACGATGTTTGCCGTTCCTGTAACGGAAGGTTCATCGAGTAACAAATCGGTTCCTTTGAGATGAGGCGCCTCCAGGTGAAAGAATCCATCCTCGGCATGATAATTAAAAGTAGCACCGAGCTTCTCGAACCCTACGATGTGCGTGTCAAGTCTTCTTCGTCCAATCTTATCGCCACCGGGCTTAGGAATAAATGCTTTCCTGAAACGTGATAGCATCGGACCGGCAAACATTACAGAGCCGCGTAGCCTGCTTCCTTTTTGTTTATATGCTTCACTGTGTAAGTAGTCGAGGTTTACGTTGTCTGCCTGGAAGGTGCACGTATCTCTTTGAGGTCTTTCAACCTTTACATTCATCTCGCTTAGCAATTCGATCAACAGATTTACATCGACGATATCCGGGATGTTGGTGATCGTAACTTTCTCAGGCGTCAACAATACGGCACTGATTATCTGCAGGGCTTCATTCTTGGCACCTTGTGGTGTTATCTCACCTTGTAGTTTCTTTCCGCCTCTGACTTCAAATGAATGCATGGGTGCTGGTTGATTAGGTTGATTGGGTTGAATAGGGTTGACCAGAGATCAGGCAAAGAAACCCAAATTGTATAGCATAAAAAAAATGGTTGACAGTTAGGTGTCAACCATTCAAATCTATGACCAGTTATAACTAGTATCTTTTTTTCTTGAAATTACCTCCACCGCCGCCGCCACGGTCGCCCCGGTTGTCGCGACCGTCATTTCTTCTTCCTCCGCCACCACCACCGCCGCCATTATTGCGATGCTGGAATTTCTGCCTCGGTTTGCCATAGCCGCCACCGCGATCTCTGTCGCGGTTCTCCTGTGGACGGAACGCCTTAACATACGGCGTGTTGGTAAACGTCAATTGACCATCGGTGATGCCACTGAGTTCGCTTTGAATGGCATCGTCATGTACTATTTCCTTATGCCAGTTGTTATAAGCGAGTTTCATATAATAGGCAACCGCGTTGGCGAATCCAAGACGTTTATCGGGATCTTCTTCTTTTAGAGCCTTATTAATTATTACTTCGAGATTCTTTCCAAGGTGAGCATGCCTCGGATGACGCTTTGGGTAAGGAAGGGGCTCCGGGCGCTCGCTGAGTGATTCACGCGTAGGAATCGGGTAAGGGGACTTTACCTGTAACTTAAAATCGGAAATGAGAAACAGGTGATCCCATAATTTGTGGCGAAAATCTTCCACATTTTTCAAATGTGGGTTTAAAAATCCCATTAATTCAATTACCGCATGGGCATTTGCCTGGCGTCTGTCGGGATCTTCAATCATCATCACATGTTCGATCATCTTCTGTACATGGCGCCCATATTCGCGCATTATCATGCCGTTCCTCGTAGTATTATATTCCATGAAAACAATTTGGTGCAGATAGCAAATGTAGAGAAAAGTTTAAAAGGTTGCTGGTTTAATAAGCTAAAGGTAAAACGCTAGCAACTGAGAGAAATTGAGAAAAGACGAAGAATTTAACGGGAATTAAGCCTTTGGAAGGCTATTTCTGGACGATTTAGGGCAAAAAGAAAGGGGCCCCGAACCAAGGCCCCTTTTACAAGCCACCATCCTCTTCCACCTAAGAGGTCATTTAATTAATGTTGATTAACGTAAGCTCCTAACTCTTCAAGATGCTGACTGCGATGATACTGACATCTTCAATTCATTTCTCACCATCGCTTCTTCGCCTACGTATTGTTTTTATGGATGTACAATGTCCTGCTATATATTATCAAATTTAATACCAACAATGCCAACCAGTATATCTTGATAGGCACTAATTGGTCGAAAATCGGACTTTTCCTTTGACGGGTCTGTAGATCTTACTATGCCTCCTCTAGAAGATTGATTATAGGTGAATTAGAGAGTTGCAGGTTTCCTCGCTCCCGCTCTGTTTCTCGCTGTCGCACCGGAGCGAGAATCAGAGCGGGAGCGAGGGCTTTGAATAGAATCATCTTCGAGGGCTACATTTGCACCCATCAGATGAGAATTGCAGTTAATACCCGTTTCCTTTTACAAGATTACCTGGAGGGTTATGGCAATTTCGTACAGGAAACATTCCGTCGTATCGCTGAGAAGCATCCCCAGCACGAATTCATATTCATTTTCGACCGGCCATTTGACAAGCGATTCATTTTCGGGAAAAACATTATCCCGGTTGTAACCGGACCGGCCGCAAGGCATCCTATTCTCTGGAAATATTGGTACGACGTAAAGGTCCCTGCAGTGCTGCGCAAGTACAAGGCAGATGTATTCATCTCTTGTGATGGTTTTTGTTCACTGACTGCGAAGGTGCCGCAGTGTCTTCTCATTCATGATCTTGCTTTTCTGCATTATCCTTTATTCATACCCAGATCTCACTACCTATATTATAAACACTACACACCAAAGTTCCTGAAGAAGGCGAAGAGCATAGTTACGGTGTCGGCCTTCTCAAAGAAAGACATACATGCTTGCTATGGAATCGATGAGGATAAAATTAGCATCGTCCCCAACGCTGTAAAGGAAATATTCCATCCGCTCCTGCCGGAAGAGAAACAGGCTGTTCGTGACGGCCTCACCGATGGGAAAGAATACTTCTTGTATACCGGCGCCATTCATCCGCGTAAGAATCTGACGAATCTTTTGAAAGCTTTTTCATTATTCAAAAGAAGACAGAAGAGCAATTGGAAGCTCGTATTGTCGGGCCGGCTTGCCTGGAAGTTTAAGCCATTCATAGAAAGCCTGAAGACCTACAAACACCGGGACGACGTTATCGTTACTGGTTATCTTGAAGAAGAAAAACTCGTAGACGTGATGGGGGCAGCATATGCATTTGTTTATCCCTCACTGTGGGAAGGGTTTGGTGTGCCTGTGTTGGAAGCCATGCGCTCCGGCATACCCGTGATCACCAGCGAAAACTCTCCTATGGAAGAAGTGGCGGGAGAGGCGGCACTTTATGTAGAGCCAGGCTCGTCGAAGTCGATCGCGGATAAGATGATGCTGATTTACAAAGACGAAAAGCTGCGCGACGATCTTATCGTTAAAGGCAGGGCGAAAGCGGAAGAATATGATTGGGATAGATCTGCGGAGCTTTTGTGGCGGGGTATTTTGAGGGCGATGGGGTGATTGGTGGGTTGATTGAGTTGATTAGGGCAATAGCCTCGGTGACCCAATCAACTCAATCAACCAACCCGTACCTTTGCCCGCGATAATAATCAAAACACATATGAGTAAGTCAACTATAACGATCGACGTAGAGATGGATGAAAACCGGGTCCCTGAATCAATTGTCTGGGACGCCACCGATGCAGTAAGCCGGGCTCAGAAGTCAAAGGCGATGATGCTGGCGTTTTGGGATGGAGAAGAGAAGACGGCACTCCGCATCGACCTTTGGACTAAGGCAATGATGGTAGACGAGATGGCTGATTTCTTCTACCAGACAATGATTACAATGGCTGATACCTACGGCCGTGCTACCAATCATACAGAAATAGTCGGCGATATGAAGAAGTTCGCACAGGAATTTTATCATAAATTCAGGGAGAAGCAGTTGAAGGAAAACAAAGCGTGAGTGGTCAGTGGTCAATGGTGAGTCGTCATTGCGAGCGAAGCGAAGCAAGTGAGTAGAGTTGTTTTATTCGAGTATTTCTTTCATGTTTGGAGAGCAGATGGCAATACACGTTGTTCAGCTTTTACATTTAGTATTTTACATTTTATATTTTAAATTTATTGAAACAGCTTTCTAAAATTTGAATGTCCCCATATGAGTTTGGAACAGAAAATAATGACAGAGTTGAAGGCCGCGATGCTCGCTAAGAATGAGGCGGGGCTCAGAAGCCTTAGGGCAGTTAAGGCTGCTATACTTCTCGCGAAGACATCAGAAGGCGCAGGGGGTGAGCTAAAAGAAGAAGACGAGATTAAATTGCTCCAGAAACTTGTGAAGCAACGCAAGGATTCGCTCGAAATCTTCCAGCAGCAAAACCGGACCGATCTTGCAAAGAAGGAAGAGGAGGAGATCGAGGTGATAGAGAAATTTCTGCCAAAGCAAATGTCTGCTGACGAACTCAAAGTCATCATTGCGAAAATCATTGCAGATACAGGTGCAAATTCCCCCGCCGACATGGGCAAGGTGATGGGAGCTGCCACCAAGCAACTCGCCGGCAAGGCCGATGGAAAATCCATTTCCGCGATCGTAAAGGAATTGCTCGCCAGGTAGAACTTTAGCTGTCTATTGGCAGTTCGAAAGTACCAGTTAACGGTGAACCACGTTACTTAATCAAAACCAACGAATGCTTCTTGACCTGATCTTCGTGGTCATCCTGGTGCTGGCCATCTTCAAAGGATTTCGCCGTGGGTTGATCGTGGGCATATTTTCCTTTGTTGCGATCATCATTGGACTTGCAGCGGCCATAAAACTTTCAACGATTGCCGCAGCTTACATTGGAGATGCGGTGAAGATTTCCGACGCATGGTTGCCAATATTGTCTTTCGCAGTTGTTTTCATTATCGTAGTATTACTAGTTCGGCTTGGCGCCAATGCGATCCAACGAACTGTGGAGTTTGCCATGCTCGGATGGGTAAACCGCCTCGGGGGAATTATCCTGTATGCCGCATTGTACATCACAGTACTGAGTGTATTGATATTCTATGCTGAAAAAATTCACCTGATCAAGCAACCCACCATCGATAATTCACTTACCTATTCCTTTATTCAACCCTGGGGCCCGAAAGCGATCAATGCATTCGGCGTTGTGATCCCTTGGTTCAAAGACATGTTCCTGGAGCTTGAGCTATTCTTCGACGGCATCTCTCAGAAAGTCTCACCTGTAAAACCTTAATCGGACAGCTTGTTGGTTTCCTGGTTTCTTGGTTACTCGTTGCCTGGTGAGGAATAGGCCTAAGTGACCGAGCAACCAAGAACCAATAGCAAACGCGTAACATTACATTTAAAGTGGCCATCAAGCTGTTATCTTTGCATTGGTAAGGCCAACAGTAGTTTTGCAAGATTTTTTTTGCGGCAAAACGTTTATTTTAGCAAAAATTAATTGCCCGGCGGAAAAATGAATTACGAGATCAAACAGCAGGACAAATTTAAGTACATCGAAGAGGGCAATGGTGAGCCGCTGGTGCTATTACACGGGCTGTTTGGAGCATTGAGCAATTTTCAAAATCTTATCGAGTACTTCCGCAACTACAACAAGGTAATTGTGCCTATGTTACCGTTGCTCGATATGGATATCCTTCACACGAGCGTCGGCGGATTAGCCAAATTTGTTAATCGTTTCCTGGAAGCAAGACAATTAAAAGATGTGCATCTTCTTGGCAATTCGCTGGGCGGACATGTTGGCTTGGTTCATATCTTAAAACACCCTGAAAGGGTGAAATCACTCATCCTCACTGGTAGCTCGGGTCTGTTTGAAAATGGAATGGGCGACAGCTATCCCAAGAGGGGGGATTACGACTATATCAAGCGGAAGACGGAATTGACCTTTTACGACCCCCAGATGGCAACTAAGGAGCTGGTAGACGAAGTGTACAGCATTACTAATAATAGGTTGAAAGTCATTAAGATAATAGCTTTGGCGAAAAGCGCGATCAGAAATAATCTCGGGGAAGAACTCAATCAAATCAAGCAACCAACGTTATTAATATGGGGAAATAACGACACGATCACCCCGCCATTTGTGGCGAGGGAATTTAACAGGCTGATCCCCAACAGTGAATTATACTTTGTTGATAGATGTGGACATGCACCGATGATGGAGGTGCCGGATGAGTTTAATTCGGTACTTCATAAATTTTTGAAAAAGCTAAATGAGCCTGCAACAGTTGCCTGATCGTTTAAGTCTTATGAAAAACTAAAAGCCGCTATCCATGTTAACAGTTGATCTCTCTTCACAAACACTTCCCTACCTGCATTTGAAGGATAGTGTTTACCAGGCGCTGCAACTGATGAACGATAATCAGGTCGCCCATCTTCCCATCGTAGACGGTGAAAAATTTATCGGTATCGTCAGCGAAGACGATCTATTACTCGCCGAAGATGATACTGCCACGCTTAGCGAATTGCAAACAACCTTCGCGAATATCTCTGTAAAAAGTGACGAACATTTTCTGAAAGCCATACAGGTGGCTGCGGAGAATGGTCTCAGTGTAGTTCCCATTGTAGATAATGATAACGACATTGCGGGGTCTGTAGCATACAACGATCTTTTGAAGCACGCATCCGAGTTCATGAGTCTGAATGAGCCGGGTGGATTGATTGTTCTTGAAGTACAAAGCAATCAATACTCATTTTCGGAAATCAGCAAGATCCTCGAAAGTAACGACGCACAGATTACCCAGTTGAATACATACAATAACCCGGAGACTGGTATCATGAGGGTGACCATCCGGATCAATAAGCCAGATGTTTCAGATATTGTAGCAACCTTCCAACGCTACGAGTACGATGTGAAGTATTATTTTGGGGAGGAGCTGTATGCAAATGAATTGCGCAGCAATTATGATAACCTCATGAATTACCTTAAGATCTGACCAATTTTTGGCTCGCCTTTGGTTTATACATGGAAAATAGCGGTTAATTTAGGGGGTTCCGCGGATTTACCTTTTGATGGTGAGGGAAAGAAAATATAGTCTCTGGCTCTTATTAGCGTTAGCTTGCTGTCATTATGTGTCTGCACAGGTGCCTGTCATCGTCACTGCGCCTTTAGCCCAACCTCCCGCAGACGGCTTTACACTCTCTGATTCTACACAAATCGTCTCTCCTGGCGACGAAACACTCTTCAAAGTAAGAAATATCATTATAAAAGGGAACAAGCGAACCCGTCCCGAAATAGTATTGAGGGAGGTCCCCTTTAAACCAGGTGAATCTTATCCCTTACCTGCACTCGTCAAAAAGTTCGAGGTCGGTCGCCGCCAGCTGATGAACACTGCCCTTTTTCACACCGTAGTGGTCGCACTCAAAAGCTTTGAAGGTTATGAAGTAGATGTATTGGTAGAGGTAAAAGAGCGCTGGTATATCTTCCCGGTTCCTTATTTCAAACCCGTTGACCGTAATCTTAACCAATGGCTGGTTGAACAGAAGGCCAGTCTCAGCCGTGTCAACTACGGCGCGAAATTGCTCTACAATAATGCTACAGGTAGAAACGATAAGTTGCGCGCATGGGTAATGAACGGTTATACGAAACAACTTTCCTTCAGTTACGACAGGCTGTATATCGACAAGAAGATGAAGTGGGGGATGAACGTGAGTTTCGCGATGGGAAAGAACAAGGAAATGAATTACAATACCATCGAGAATAAACAGGCATTCTTCAAAGATGAGAAGTTCGTAAGGAATTTCATGAGTATGACTACGGAGGCAACTTACCGCAAGGCAATCAAGACAAGGCATCGATTCGGCATTGGTTTTACCCGCGAGCAGATTAGCGATACCATTTTTAGTCTCAATCCTCAATATTTCGCCGATGAGCGGAAAAGTATCAGTTTCCCCGAGTTGTATTATATGGTGAGCTATTACGACCTCGACTACATTCCCTATCCTACGAAAGGTTATGCAGTTGAAGGCGGTCTCGGAAAGCGTGGACTCAACAAGGTTATGAATATCTGGCAATTGAGCGCAAAGGCATTCGGAAGTTGGCATACAGGCAAGAAATCATTTGTAAGCGCAGGTGTACATGGTACGATCAAGGCTCCGTTCAAGCAGCCATATTACAACCAACGGATGCTAGGGTATGGAAGTATGTTCATGCAGGGATATGAATACTATGTAGTAGATGGCGTGGCTGCGGCAACTGTGAAGAGCACCTATACCCGGAAGCTGTTTAACTTCAACATCAAGATACCCGGAGGAAAGAAGAGAGAACCACAGAGGATTCCTGTTACATTCTATGGTAAGGTCTTCGGTAATGCCGGCTATGTTCATAATCCACAGCCCGGAAACAATTTCCTGGCGGATAAGATGTTGTACTCCGGTGGTTTTGGTATCGATATATTTACGCTGTATGATGTTACCTTCAAGCTCGAATGGTCGTTTAACCAGTTAGGGCAAAACGGGATATTTTTACACCGAAACTCCATCTTCTAAAACATGAAGGCAGCTATTTACAGCAGGATCCTGGAAGAATCGCAACAGGACGAAGTACAAGCGTTTTTCAATGAGCTGGCAAAACAAAAAATCGAACCGATCATCTGGCAATATTTCTTCGATCAGATAAAAGATAGAATCAGTCTTCCTCCCGATACACGAACCTTTTCTCTATCCGAACAACTTACCGACGAGATCGAATTTATCATCAGCCTGGGTGGCGACGGAACGCTGCTGGATACGGTGACGCTTGTTAGGGATAAGAATATATCTGTAATGGGTATCAACTTCGGTCGTCTTGGATTTCTGGCGAGCATCGGGCGGAACGAGGTCGCTAATGCCATCAAGGCCATTGCAAAACGATCATATATCATCGATACTCGTACGATGATACACCTCGATGCTGATCTTCCCCTGTTTGGAAACGTACCATATGGACTAAATGAATTCTCCGTACATAAGCGGGATACGGATCCGATGATAAAGATCCACACATACCTCAACGGCGAATTCCTGAATACCTACTGGGCGGATGGCCTGATCGTCGCTACTCCTACGGGTTCCACCGGCTATTCTTTAAGCTGTGGCGGGCCCATTGTTTTCCCGGAATCCGGGAGTTTCGTGATAACGCCTGTGGCTCCACATAATCTTAATGTGAGGTCTATTATAGTACCAGACGATAACATCATTTCTTTCGAAGTAGAGAGCCGGTCGGAAAATATCATTTGTGCCCTCGACTCCCGCCGCGAGATCGTGGGAAAGAACGTACAACTCGCTGTGCGTAAGGAAAGTTTCCCCGTCAATCTCATTCGACTGAGCGAGAATAACTTCCTGCAAACCATACACAATAAGCTCACCTGGGGGCTCGATAAAAGGAATTAAAATTTACAGAGTAAAAGAAAATAGCTATTTTTTCGTTCTAATATAATTCCGGACTATTACAACACAGAAATGAGGACTAAGTTTTTTGCAGCACTCGCATTTACCGTAATCGTTTTTTCCCATTCGAACCTTTCCGCTCAGGACGCCATTGTCCAGGAAGGTGAATTTGGCGTTGGCCTTGGAGGCGCCCATTATTTCGGCGATCTCAATACCAGGGCAAAGCTCAACCGTATCAAACCGGCAGCAACTATTTTCTTCCGTAAGAATTTTGGTAACTATATAGCAGCCCGTATTGGCGCAAGCTTCGCACAGGTGGGTTACTCTGATATACACAATACCCATAACGAATACATGCAGCGCCGCAACCTCAGCTTCAACAGCAATGTCTGGGAACTAACACTGCAGGGTGATTTCAACTTCTTCCGGTTCATGCCAGGAGAACCACAGTATAATTTTACTCCTTATGTTACCCTTGGAGCAGGTGTCTTCAGCTATGATCCTTATGCTTTCCTGAATGGTGAAAAGATTTTCCTGAGACCAGAAGGTACAGAAGGGCAGGGCAGGGCAAATGTCACTCCAGCCCGCAAGCCATACAGCACCATGGGCATCAGTTTCCCGATTGGCGCAGGGATCAAGTATGCTATCAATGATCGTATCAATATCGCTTTCGAAATATTGCACCGCGTCACCACTACTGATTATCTCGATGACGTGAGTACTACGTATGTTGATCCCGCAGCATTCTTCGACCCTGCTTCACAATTACCCCCGCCAGCGGCATATTACCTTCATGATCGTTCCTATGAAACGGGCGAACCGATTGGTATAGCCGGCCGTCAGCGCGGTAACAGCAAGCAAAAAGACCAGTTTGTGACGGCGATGTTTCACGTCACGTTTAACCTGCAGTCTTATAGGTGCCCGACGGCGAACTAGCGACATGTTCAATTGGCAATGAGCAATAGGCAATAGGCAGTGAGCAATAGCCAATAGCCAATAGGCAATAGCCAATAACCTGCGCTCTCATAAACCCCCCTTCGACCTTAACTTGCCTATTTGGATATTGCTTATTGGCTATTTCCCTCCCTTTGCCTATTGAATATTGCTTATTGGCTCTTCGCCTTACCTTTTTTTCCGGAAAACCTTAGAATCTCTCCAATCTGCGATACCTTCGCTCGCCTGAATTTTACCATGTCACAGCTTCTAGGAAATATCGATAAAACTCACTTGCCACGCCACATTGCCATCATTATGGACGGGAATGGAAGGTGGGCAAAGGAGCAGGGACAGGACAGGTTGTTTGGTCATTTCCATGGCGTGGAGAGTGTTCGGAATATTGTGGAAGGATGCGCAGAGCTGGGAATCGAATACCTAACACTGTACGCCTTTTCTACTGAGAACTGGGACAGGCCCGAATACGAAGTTGTAGGACTGATGGAACTCCTTGTGAATACCATTCGCCAGGAGGCAGAGACATTACATAAGAACAACATACGCCTTCACGTGATCGGCGATATGAGCATGCTTCCGGAGTATGCAAAGAAGGAACTAGGTGAAGCGCTGGAGATGACTAAGCAGAATACGGGTCTCAACCTCATCATGGCGCTTAGCTACAGTGGCAGGTGGGAACTGTTGAACGCCGTGAAAAACATCGCTCACGAGGTGAAAGAGGGAAGACTGAACCTCGAATCGATAGACCAGGATGTTTTACAAAAATTCCTGACGACCAGCAATTTCCCAGACCCTGAATTGATGATTAGGACTAGTGGTGAATTCAGGATCAGCAACTTTCTGCTTTACCAGCTTGCATATGCAGAGTTGTATTTCACCCAGGTTCGCTGGCCAGATTTCAGGAAGGAGAATTTATATGAGGCCATCCTCGATTACCAGCAAAGGGAACGGAGGTTTGGAAAGACAGGTGAACAGATGTCAACTGACCAGATTGCTCAGAAAGTGAAATGAGTGCCGGGCACCACTGACTTTATGACTTCTTTGACAGTATGATTTAAACACTTTGAATATTTACAGTTAATTTGCCGCGGCAATAAAGCTTGCGGCTTATTTTATAAGACACACACAATAAGCTCATTACCTCCATTCCAGAGGGACTTGACTGACTGAATTTTATAACATGCGACTATTTTTACTTCGTATCAGTGTTTTTTTGATTGCTATTGCCGCATTTCCCGCTGTACATGCACAGGATGATACTTCAAAGCCCACATCAGTCGACCCTGACTTGCTCGCTCTGCAGAATGCACGCATTCCAAAGGAATATACTTTAGCCGGTATTGGCATTACTGGTATTCATCACCTGGACACCTCGATTGTACTTTCAATATCGGGTATGCAGGTGGGTGACAAGATCATGATTCCAGGTAGTGATGTTTTTGCAAAGGCTATACAAAATCTCTGGAGACAGAAGCTTTTTTCCAATGTACAGATATACATCACGAAGGTGCAGGATGAAAGAATCTGGGTGGAGATCAATGTCGCGGAACGTCCACGGCTCGGAAATTTCAAGTTCGTTGGTATTAAGAAGGCCGAAGCAGAAGAATTGCAAGGCAAGATTGGATTGGCTAAACAGACCATCATTACGGAGAACATGCGCCGTAACATCAAAGAGGTCACTACAAAATACTTCCAGGATAAAGGTTACCAGAACATCACTGTGCGAATCGATGAGAAACCGGATCCTGCGTTTGCAAACTCTAATTTCATTACAATTAATGTCGATAAGGGAGGCAAGGTTCGCATCGACCAGGTGAGGATCTTTGGTAACGAGGATGTAGAAGAGCAGAAACTAAAGAAACAACTCAAGGGTACGAAGGAGATGAGCAAGCTTACACTGCATCCAACTACTATCCCGAGTCCTTATGGCGAAACAAAGAAACTGTCATTCAACGAATATGTGAACGATTGGGGTTTCCTTTCCCTCAGCAAGACCAAATTATTGCTTGATCCTTATTTCCGTTTCAAACTTTTTAGTTCTGCGAAATTCAATCCCGTCAAGTTCGAGGAAGACAAGGAGAAGATCCTCAAGTATTATAACTCTCTCGGTTATCGCGATGCGCAGATTGTGGCAGACACCATTGTAGTAGATACTTCCATCAGCAAGAACAAGATCAATATCGATATCAAGGTAAATGAAGGAAGAAGATATTACTTCGGCAACATTGCCTGGAAGGGAAATGCTAAGTACAATGACTCGCTTCTTAATATTGTGTTAGGTATCAACAAAGGCGACATATACAATCTTGACATCCTCAACAGGAGGCTCGGAAAAGAGCTTACGCAGGAAGGTGGCGATATCAGTGGATACTATATGGACGATGGATACCTGTTCTTCCGCGTTGAAGCGGTTGAGACTGCCGTATATAACGACACGATAGACCATGAAATCCGGATCACGGAAGGTCCACAGGCGAGAATCAAGAATGTAACCATAGCAGGTAATGAGAGAACGAAGGATCACGTTATACGTCGTGAACTGCGTACCATCCCAGGTGAATTGTTTAGTCGTACGGATCTCATCCGTTCACAAAGGGAGTTGGCCAATCTTAATTACTTCAACCAGGAGACTATCAATCCGGGTGTGGTACCAAACGCCGAAGATGGTACAGTAGATATCAACTGGAAATTAGAGGAGAAATCTTCTGACCAATTGGAACTCTCTGCTGGCTGGGGCGGTGGTATTGGCTTGACGGGTACACTTGGTGTTACGTTTAATAATTTCTCAATAAAGAATATTTGGAAGCGTACTGCCTGGGATCCACTGCCTACGGGTGATGGTCAGAAATTGAGCTTGCGTGTACAATCGAATGGTAAGGCGTTTAGGTCGTATAATTTCTCTTTCACCGAGCCCTGGCTTGGAGGCAAGAAGCGTAATTCATTTACGATTGGATTCAACAATAGCAAATACTCCAATGCCTTTGATCCATTAACTGGCCGCATAGATCGCCAGAAATCAGACAGCCAATATCTGAAGGTGAATGGCATATCGGTAGCACTAGGTAAGCAGCTGAAATGGCCTGATGATTATTTCAGTCTTGTATATACATTGAATTTCACGCAGTATAAGATGCGCAACTATCCCATATTCGAGGGGATAAAGGATGGTACTTCGAACAACTTCAGCATGAAGGTCGCTTTGCAGCGTTCTTCTGTATTCGATCCGATCTTCCCGCGCAGTGGGTCTAACTTCCTTGCAAGCGTCCAGTTTACACCACCATATTCATTGATTAATCCTGACCTCGTCACGTCGAATAATCCATACAAGAACCCAGAGTATCATAAATGGAGATTCAACGCTGAGTGGTATGTTCCAATAGGCAAGCCAATGGGCGCTGAAAAGAATCGTCAGTTTGTGTTGAAGATGGCGGCGAAGTATGGCTTCATGGGTCGCTATAATAAGAAGCTCGACTATTCACCGTTTGAAAGATTCCAGGTGGGTGATGCAGGTCTTACGAACAACTTTGGTCTTCTCGGCTATGATATCGTGGCACATCGTGGATATCCTGTCTATGAATCCTCGGATCCTTCGGTAAATCCCGATCAGCAGAATGCAAGCAGATTCTTTACAATCTTTAATAAGTATCAATTGGAAATGCGATACCCGCTTGTGACGAACCCGGGAAGTACTATCTACGGCCTTGCCTTTTTCGAGGCGGCCAATGGCTGGTATAACTTCAAAGACTATAATCCATTCAGGTTACGTCGTAGCGTAGGTGTCGGTATGCGGTTCTTCCTGCCTATGTTCGGGTTGCTTGGATTTGACTATGGGATAGGGCTAGACCGAATCACACCTGGTGGCGGCCTCAAGAATGCCTCGCGGTTTACTTTCATGCTTGGATTTGAACCGGAATAAGAAACCTCGGCTAGGTCTTCTGCCAACTAATTATGATCTTTCATCATCCTTATTAATAAAATAAAATTTATAGTAATGAAGAAGATAATCTTTATTGCCTGCAGTCTTTTGCTGGTGACCACAATGGCAGTGGCGCAGAAATATGCCATCATTGACACAAGGTATATACTCGATAAAATGCCTGCTTATACACAGGCACAGAAGCAGCTGGACGATATTGCTGCCGATTGGCAGAAGGATATTGATGGTCGGCAGATGGCCCTTGACAAGATGTATAAGGATTTTGAAGCCGAGCAGGTGATGCTTAGCGATGATCTCAAGAAAAAACGTGAAGATCAGCTGTTCATGAAAGAGAAGGAAATGCGGGATCTTCAGCGTCAACGTTTTGGCTTTGAGGGAGATCTGTTCAAAAAGAGGCAGGAACTTATCAAGCCAATCCAGGATAAGGTCTACAACGCCGTTCAGAAGATATCTGTAGCCAGGGGATATGATTTCGTGCTCGACAAAAGTGAGGGAATTACCATTATCTTTGCCGACCCTAAATTAGACAAGAGCGAAGACGTGCTAAAGGAACTGGGTGTGCGCTAACACGCGATTGTTAAAGAAAAGCAAACGAGCAACGAATCGATTTTGAAATCGCTCTAATTAGGGCATCAAGTACAACTTAAAACAGACCTCTAACGAGGCATAAGGAAAGAAAAAATACAGTTATGAAAAAATTGAAAGTTCTGGCAATAGTAGTTGGTCTGTTTGTAACAGGCAGCGCTATGGCTCAAACAAGGTTCGGTTACATCCGTGTAGACGACGTAGTGGCACTGATGCCAGCGACAACCAAAATCGACTCATTGCTCGAAATCTATCAAAGAGACACTATTCAGCCGGAATATGCGAGTGTAGTAGAACAGTACCAGTTCAATGATAGCCTATATCGTGATTCAGTAAAGACACCAAAGTCGGTAAGAGATGAAATCGCGAAGAAATTACCAGGGTTGATTTACCAGATCCAGAACTGGCAGCAGATTTCACAGCAGGCGATGGAAGCGAAGCAGAATCAACTCCTCGCCCCGATCTATAACGAAGTATACAATGCCATCAAGGCTGTTGCTAAAGAGAAAGGATACACGCATGTGTTAAACAAAGAAGCTTTTCTTGTTGCCCCGGAAGGAGACGATATGATCGTCGCGGTGGCTACAAAATTGAAGTTGAAACTGCCACCACAATTGCAGCCAGGCAATAAACCTGCCGCCGGCCGATAAGATGGTAACGAAATAAAATTATACGCATCCCCGGCTCAGAATTCTGAGCCGGGGATGTTTGTTAAGGACCCTATTAGGTGACTGCCTCCAAAAAAATCGAACTCAATAATCAACCAATAATTAATGCCATGATGAGATTCTTCTGTTACGTCTTACTATGCATATCTGCAATTCTCACAACAAGCCAGGCTAATGCGCAAACGCTAAAGGTTGGCGTATTTGATCTGGATCTGATGGTCCAGGCATTGCCGGGCTATCGCACGGTAGACAGCCTTGTTCAGGAATATGAGGCCGATTCACTTCCGAGAGAATTACAGTTTTTAGAGAAAGACTATCAGCGCCTGGACAGTACGTATAAGGCCGATTCAGCATTTCTGGGAGCGAGCGCGAAGACTTCCGGACTTCTTGATAAAGTAGCGGAGGATCGGAGGAGAGTGGCACTTAACATCGTGTACTGGCAGCAGATCTCACAGAATAAATCTAACAATAAGAGAGGAACGCTGGCTCAACCATTGTACGAAGTAGTGACTAATGCATACAAGAGAGTGTTAGCGCGGAAGAAATATACGCTCATTTTAAAGCCCCAGACGTATGAGGCGGGGTTCCCAATCGACAATATTTTTATCTCAATGGCCCGCGAGTTGAAACTGCAGAGTCTACCTCAGGAATTGCTTTACCTCGGAGACGATCCCGATCCGGCTAAGCAGCCAGCGAAGGCTCCGACTGGCGCCAAGCCAAAGACAAACTAGCTTACTTGATTGACCGATCAATTCTTAGCTTTGTTTTTGAAAAAACACAGCATGCAAAACCCTATCGGTGTTTTCGATTCCGGCTATGGCGGGCTCACGGTATTGAAGGAAATCATTCGCAAGCTACCTAAGTACGACTATATTTATTTAGGTGATAATGCAAGATCACCGTATGGTAACAGGTCATTTGAAACAGTTTACAATTATACCCTAGAGTGTGTCAACTGGTTTTTCGAGCAAGGTTGCAGCCTGGTCATTTTGGCTTGCAACACTGCATCAGCGAAAGCACTACGTACCATACAGGAGAAAGATCTTCCAGTAATCGCCCCAGGTAAACGTGTACTGGGAGTAATAAGACCGACTACCGAAATCATCGGCAAGTTTTCGGAGACAGGGAGTGTAGGTATACTCGCGACCAATGGTACAGTAGCATCGAACTCATATCCTGTTGAGATCGCGAAATTCTTTCCCGACCACAAAGTCTACCAGGAAGCCTGCCCGATGTGGGTACCGTTAGTTGAAAACAATGAACACGACACCCATGGAGCTGATTTCTTTGTAAAGAAGAATCTCCACAGCCTGTTCGCAAAAGGAAGTAAGATTGACGTGGTCCTTCTGGCATGCACTCACTACCCGCTACTAAGAAAGAAGATCGAGGAACATCTCCCGGTCGCAGTTAAGCTGCTATCGCAGGGTGAAATTGTAGCTAATAGTCTCGTCGATTATCTCAAACGCCATAGCGAGATCGAGGCATTGTGCAGTAAGAATAGGAGCCGCGTATTTTATACTACAGACGCCACGGAGGATTTTGACAATCATGCCACTGGCTTTTTTGGAGAAGTAGTTCAATCCCAGCACCTCGACCTCGACGCTAGAAAGGCTTGAAAAACAATTAGCTGGGTTAGGTCCGCCGCCCGGATAAGGGCAAACACAAACTCCTTGTCTTGTCGGGAGGGTAAAGCCGCAAATTTTCTCCGTTTCACCCTTTCAGTCTGGCCTCCATCCCTTACCTTTGCCGTCCTTTCACAAACAATGGGTGTGGTGACCTGTTGCAATTGAAACCGGCCTGCTTCTCCCGGGCTATATTTTCAAACGTGAGACAAAAAGATAAAAATAATGAAACGTACATTTCAACCCCATCGTCGCCGTCGGAAATCTGTTCATGGATTTCGTAAGCGTATGCAGAGTGCGAACGGCCGTAAAGTATTGGCAAGCCGCCGTGCTAAAGGCCGTAAGAAACTGTCGGTTTCTGATGAGAGCAAACTGAAGTAATCATGCCAGCCTCATCTGCATAGGTGCAGGAGGATCCTGGTAGATTGATATAATTTAGCTCTGGTTTAGCGACCGGAGCTTTTTTATTGTCCTTAACTGTACATCGCGTGTCGAAACAATTTACACTTGGTAAAACTGAGCGCCTGAAGAGTCGCAAGAGTATTGAGCAAATCTTTGCCGTAGGCAAAAAGCTCGTGACGGGTTCTTTTCGGGTATTATATGTCCTCAATTCCGATGTGTTAACACCTTCGCTCGCCTTTGGAGCCGGCGTATCATCGAAGCATTTCAAAAAAGCCGTAGACAGAAACCGGGTAAAACGTTTGATGCGGGAAGCCTGGCGCCTTCAAAAAAGTGACCTTGAGGAAATGATAAGAAGCCAGAAACAAAGCATGCATGTTTTTTGTATTTATACTGGAAAGGCGTTACCTGATTACAAGGAAGTGTTTGAAAAATTGACGGATGTTATATCCAAACTCGTGAAGGTCTGCGTGAAATGAAAAGTATTCTACGCATATTAAGTCTCCCGTTCATTGGACTGATAAAACTGTATCAGCTTATCGTTTCTCCATGGTTTGGACCGAAATGCAGATTCACACCCACCTGCTCACACTATGGCATTGAAGCTCTAAAGAAACATGGTGTCATTAAAGGTCTCTGGTTAACCGCCCGCAGAATCGTCCGGTGTCATCCCTGGGGTGGTAGTGGTTATGATCCGGTCCCGTGATTCCGGACTGCTTTTGCGATAAAACATTGATACGTTGCATTGCGGATGTGAATGGTCGCCACCGATGGGTCCATGAACAGGATGGCGATCAAGTTTTCTACTTCGAGGTTATCTTTCACGAAGCATGCAGAGATCATCTTGTCCGAAGCATTATAGCATCTCAACACGAGCGGGATATGCAAGCGACCTTTGATCACCTCCTCAGGAAACTTATTGCTTTGATTATAGGCCAGGCAATTCTCATGCACATACACAGGCCCGACTTCCCTGTAAGGATGTTTGGAGTTAATAGGTGCATAGGAGAATAACAAACGGCGTTCAGAGGGCGCAAATTGCCGGAGGCAGCATCGGCATGGACCGTATCCATTCTCGCCAGCGGGACTGATCTCTACGGCGTTTCCAAAATGGTCCAGCATACCACTACGAATTTCGTCGACGTATAATTGATCAATCGGTAAATAGTTGATATTCATAAATAGAAATTTGACTGCAATTTGATGTCGGATATATTAAATGCAAACCCGGTTCTTGCGATTTTTTCCTTCATAACTTGAGCAAGTTTCGGGTAGGCTTTCATTGTTGCTGCGATTAGTTTTGCTATTCAATAACTCAATATGAAAGAGAAAAGCGAACATAATTTCCTTCGCATTGCAGAGGCAATAGAATATATTAATCTGCATTTTAAGAAGCAGCCACGCCTGGAAGAGATCGCTGAAAAAATCCACGTGAGCCCATTTCATTTCCAGCGGATATTCACCGAATGGGCAGGGGTGAGTCCAAAGAAATTCCTCCAATATATTAGCGTAGAACATGCGAAGGGATTGTTGAAGGATGAACAGGCTACACTTTCCGATACTGCTTTTGAAACCGGCTTGTCGGGCACTGGTCGGCTCCACGACCTGTTCATGCAAATTGAAGGAATGACTCCAGGTGAGTATAAGCAAGGGGGTGAGACACTCGCGATAAATTATAGTTATGCCCAGACGCCTTTCGGCGATATCCTCGTAGCCTCTACTACCAAGGGGATATGTTTCATGGCCTTTGCCGATAACGAGGAACAGGCGCTTGCCGATTTGAAGGCGATGTTTCCGAGGGCAAGCTTTAGGCAAATGGTGGACACGATTCAACAGAATGCCCTTTACATTTTCACTCAGGATTGGAACAACATCGATAAGATAAAGCTTCACCTGAAGGGAACACCATTTCAACTGAAAGTGTGGGATGCATTGCTGAAGATTCCGTTAGGGGGGCTATCAACGTATGGAGCGATTGCAAAGCGATTGGACCAGCCCGGAGCAAGCAGGGCCGTAGGTTCAGCGGTTGGGGACAATCCCATTGCCTTCCTCATCCCTTGCCATCGAGTTATTAGATCAAGCGGCATCGTAGGGGAGTATCATTGGGGAAGCACACGAAAGACGGCGATGATAGGTTGGGAGGCAGCGAGGAGGGTGTCTGGCCAATCGTGAATATCGCTCCTCGCTCCCGCTCTGTTTCTCGCTCTGTTCCTGTTTCTGTTTTCTGTT
>JACMKU010000009.1 GCA_014379965.1 Chitinophagaceae bacterium | reverse complement strand
TAGTTTTGAGGAGTGAGAACTCCTTTCGCTCAAAACCAGAAGATGTAAAGTGTAGGTGAATGAAATTTAAATCTTCCGATGCTTAGATGCATTTGGCATATCTGTTACACCCTTGCTTTTATAGTTTGCCTCGGCAGCTGTGAACGAACACCCCCTGCGATAGTGGTTGAAGAAGATCCATCTCCTCCAAAATCACCGGAGGAGGAATTCAATTCGTTCATTCTGGAACCTGGTATGAAAATTCAACTCGTAGCTTCAGAGCCTTTGGTTCAGGATCCTGTTGTTATAACCTTTGATCCGGATGGCAGGCTTTGGGTTGTTGAAATGCGGGGATTTATGCCCGACATTGATGGAGCGGGAGAAAAAGAGCCGGTTGGCAGAATTTCCGTTCTCGAAGATACCGATGGAGATGGTAAAATGGATGCCAGCACCATTTACCTCGACAGCCTTATCATGCCCAGGGCACTGGCACTGGTACCTGGTGGAGCACTCGTAGCGGAGAATGAAGCATTGTGGCTCACACAGGATACGAATCATGATTTCAAAGCAGATACCAAAGTGCTTATCGATCCGGACTACGCAGGGAGCGCCATGCCTGAACATTCCGGAAATGGGTTATTAAGGGGAATGGATAATTGGTATTACAATGTGAAATCACGCTTTCGCTACCGGTTAGCCGATGGAAAATGGCAGCGTGACAGCACAGAGTTCCGCGGTCAGTGGGGCTTGAGTCACGACGATGAAGGCAGATTGTATTATAACTACAATTGGTCTCAACTTCACGCAGACCTTGTACCTCCAAATTATTTAGGCCGGAATAAAAATCATACACCCACAAGTGGAATTGATCATGGGCTTACAATTGACAGACGGGTCTATCCCGTACGTAGTAACCCTGCCGTAAATCGCGGGTATATACCGGGTACGTTAGATGATGCAGGTCGATTGATTGAATTCACCGCAGCGTGCTCTCCGTTTTATTACCGTGCAACTACTCTACCGAATGAATATTATGGAAATGTGTTTGTCTGCGAACCTTCCGGTAATCTTGTAAAACGCAATGTTGTCAGAGAGAAAGGTTTTATTCTTGCTGCGTACGATCCCCATCCGGGAACAGAATTTCTAGCATCAACAGATGAACGGTTCAGACCCGTATATATTACCTCGGGACCCGACGGTGGTTTATACATCGCAGATATGTACCGCGGGCTAGTTCAGCATGGCGCATACGTTACACCCTATCTAAGAGAACAAACCCTATCCCGTAAACTTGTCGCCCCTGTTAACTATGGAAGGATCTGGCGCGTTGTCCCTGAAAACTGGAAACCTTCACCAACGGTTAGGTTATCTGATGCATCCTCTTTGGAATTAATTTCACAATTATCAAGTCCAAACGGATGGAATCGGGATATTGCCCAGCGACTACTCGTAGAGCGAAATGACAAGGGTATTGCTGTTCAATTGACCGAATTGGTAACTACAGGCAGCGATCCACTTCCACGCGTTCATGCGCTTTGGGTGATGGAAGGTTTGAAGGTCCTGGATCCCCTCCTACTAATTCGTTTATTATCAGATCAAAACCCCATCATCCGCACAGCGGCCCTTCGCCTTCTCGAACCGTTTGCGCGAACTGATAAAAAAATAAGGACAAAACTGGCGACGCATATTCTCGCAGCCGCCCCCAGTACATCCGCCAAGGAAACATTACAAATTGCCTTAACCTCTGCAGTTCTGGATGCGAATGCAGCATTACCTGTATTATCTGGAATACTCGAGCATTACGATTCGTCGGCGTTGATGCGAGATGCAGTACTTAGCAGTCTTCAGGGAAAAGAGTTTCAACTTTTAAAACAAATGATGTATCTGCAGGATCCAGGAAACCAGACGGCGGACAAGGAAATTTTTCTGGAGATGCTAACTACTTCAGTCGTTCGAAAAGGGAATACCAAAGAGATTACCTCTCTATTAAAAATACTCGATCACCAGGATTTACTTGATTGGAGAACGAATCCGGTATTAACAGGCATCTCCATTCAGGCTAGCAATCCAAAATTAAAACCGATTCGCCTGACGTCACCCCCGGGTATTTTAACACGCTCTGATCTTAATATTGATCCGTCACGTAGACAGGCTTTATCCTCCATGTTTGAATGGCCGGGGCATGTGGTTACGCCAGCGATGAGAAATCATCAGCCGTCGTTGAATGAAGCCGAGCAAAAACAATTTAGCCTTGGGCGACAGCATTACCTGACTACATGCGCAGGTTGTCATGGCACAGACGGAGCTGGCTTAAAACGTTATGCTCCTCCTTTAATTGGTTCGGAATGGGTATTGGGAGACGAAAAGCGACTAGCTCTTATAATTCTTCAGGGAATGGAAGGTCGGTTGGAAGTCGATGGAAAAGTATACGATGCACCCGATATCCTTCCGGTAATGCCATCTCATTCCCCTATGGATGACGGAGCGATTACTGCGATTATGACTTATATCAGAAACGAATGGGGAAACAATGCAGGCCCCGTTAGTCGCCGTACTGTGGGGACTACACGTCATACTTCTCAGGGACGCGTTATCCCGTGGACAGCGGATGAGTTAAATAAGCATATGAGTGAACAGAAGAAAGAAGAAGAAACGCAATAACCATTCCATCCGGAAAGAGCTATGAATGATCAAAAAAATCCACGTATTGAATCTGGTGACTATCGGATCGGCAGGCGTGAATTCTTGCAGAAGAGTTCCGCAGCCGCGATGGCTTTTTCTTTCCCTCTAATACCATCATTTTTGAAAGACAACCCTATGGGTATTGTGGTTCACTCCTACGGCAGCCGGTGGAACCCGAAAGAAAAAAGTCAGAAATATCCGGGGTTTGCTGATGCCATAGATCTAATGGAACATTGTCATGAAATTGGTGCTGCAGGTATTCAGGTGGTTGTAAGAGACTGGACCATGGATTTCGCAAAGAAGGTCCGAGACCGGAGGGAAAAACTCGGGTTATATATTGAAGGATCAATCGGTGTTCCGAAAAATGCGGAAGAAATAACTAAGTTTGAAAGCGATCTTGTCAGTGCAAAGGAATCGGGCGCAAGAATTCTAAGAACAGTCTGTTCGTCCGGTCGACGCTATGAAGCTTACGACTCGTTGACGGCCTTTCAGGAGGCAAAGAGGAATGCATTGGCCTCCCTACAATTAGCTGAACCGATTCTCCGGAAACACAAAATGAAACTTGCGGTAGAAAATCACAAAGACTGGCGTGCGACAGAGTTGGTTGAGATTATAAAAAAATTAAACAGCGAATGGATTGGTGTAACCCTTGACTTTGGAAACAGCATTGCACTGATGGAAGACCCGATGGCAGTTGTTGAAACACTTGCACCCTATTTGTTTACCACACATGTTAAAGATATGGGTCTCGACGAATATCCGGATGGATTTCTTCTTTCCGAAGTTCCCCTTGGGAAAGGTATGCTTGATCTTCCAAAGATATTCGCTACCTGTCGGAAGCATAACCCCGAAACAACCTATAATCTTGAGATGATTACCCGGGATCCTTTAGAGATACCATGTTTGAAGCAAGAGTTCTGGGCCACGTTTGAAGGCGTTCCAGGATACGAGTTAGCGAGAACATTGAAGATGGTAAGGCAAAATAAATTCAAACCAGCTCTTCCGAAAGTTTCCCACCTTAGTAATGATGCGCGGCTCAGTGAAGAAGAACAAAATATTTTGGCCTGCTTGACCTTTAGTAAAGAGAGCCCGGCGCTTAAGTAAATCGAAATAAAGAAGAAATAAATTATTATGGAGAAACTTCCAGGTATAAAACAATTTGACCTAAGCGGAAAGTCAGCAATTATTACCGGAGGATCTAAAGGTCTCGGTTTGGCTATGGCGGCAGGGCTCGCGTCTGCGGGAGCTGATGTATTACTTGTAAACCGAAATGCCTCAGAGGGTATTCAAGCTGCAAAGGAACTGAGTACATTGTATTCCAAGAAAGCGATATCATTCGGTGCAGATATTACCCTAAAAGACCAGGCAGAAGCTGCTGTTAAATTCGCGATGGATACTTTTGGCAAGATCGACATACTGATCAATAGCGCCGGAATAAATATCCGAGGGGCAATTGATGAAGTTTCCCC
>JACMKU010000135.1 GCA_014379965.1 Chitinophagaceae bacterium | reverse complement strand
GTGCACACCTGGCATTTCTGGAAGGACTCCCCAACTATAGAGTGACTCCCCAATTCTTATTTGTACATGCCGGTCTTGATTTCTCACTGGACGACCCGCTGTCGGTAGCTGGTAGAACAGCGATGCTTTGGACGCGGGATGGCATGGTGAGCTCAAAAAAGATCGGTGGTCGGACCTTGGTAACTGGGCATACGATCCAAACACTAGATGTAATTCAGAGGAGCGTGAGTACCAAGCATATATGTGCCGACAATGGCTGTTGCTTAGGAACGGGATTCACCGAGGGCAAGGGCAATATGGTCGCTGTCGATCTGGAGACGAGAGAATTGATAGTCCAACCAAACATCGATTGAACACCTGATCACCATTGAGACTGCGGCCCTTGGCCGCAAATGACCACATTCCTATGCGGCCAGACAAGGGGGAGGCCCCCAAGGTACAAACCTTGGGGGCCTCCCCCAAACAATAGAATTCGAACCATTGCGGAACTCCCCCTCGAGATTCCACTATTGGATAGCAAATATCAGCCATCATACCTTAAGATTGCAGAAGAGGTGTATCATCTTCGCCAATTAGGAATGACTCAGGTATCGATTGCCATACACCTCAAGGTTGACCATAGATCTGTCGCGAGGGCCGTAAAATGGCTGGCTGAAGGCGGGCAAAAAAAGATTCCCGAATGTAATTCAGTTTCGAAACCTGACCCAGATGTCAGTTTCAGAAATTAATACCCCTTGTATGGATAGGGGTAAGTCTTTTATGTTGTGGTCCCAACAATTTACTCCGGGGCGCTGGAGTAATTGAGAAAGGTGAATCCCCCCAAGGCAAAAAGCCTGTGATTCAGATTAGATCCCTTTCTCAACTGCTTTGTTCCTAAGTTTGGACGGTATTTTTAAGCCCCCTATATGGGTGAGCGTGTATTCCTGCCTGCTCGGAAGCCAGAAGCGCCTCAGTGCGTACCGTTGAGAGCTATCAGGTTAACCGTGATCGGCAAAGGTCCTCCAGAAATTCCTTGCAGAATCGCTCGTGCATTTTTCTTTATCCGCAGGGAAGTTTTGAATCACAAGTTTATGGCCATCACCCAAAAGTTCTCTCTCAAAAATGATGTCCGATGAAACTAAACTCTCCAATTCAAATGGGCCACTGCTAAGCGGCTTATCCCATTCTTGCAGCATATCTAACCCAACCTATTCCACGTCCTCAGGGAATGCGTTATGGGACATCTCCCCAAGAGAATCGTGGCACCCCCAGCCGATATCGCTGGTTGACGTCACAAGGACTTTGCATTAATGGTTTGCTTGAGTAAACGGGTTCGTCAGCAGAATCTGTGGGTGCCCTTTAGTTCAGGGAGCTTGCCAAGTGTGTGATATAAGGCAACCTTTATCACCTCATAGTTCCTGAAGCCGTAAGCTTTTTAGGATGTCACTTTCGCTTTGTTGTTCAGGCCCTCTACGGCACCCAAGGCGACCTGGTCTTTCGTTCTAAACCAGTTTAGCAATAGCTCCCTGTGGGACCGCAGCATTCTGGCAACAACCTTCATTGGTTTGAGCCTCGACCGCATGGTTCGCCTGCACCAACTGTCGAGATATTTCCCCGCTCACGCGGGACTCTTGTATTGCCAGAACTGCTGGAACACTTCCTTGAGCAGATATGCTCGGACCGTTTTCAGATTGATCGCAACAAGTTCCTGGAGTCTGACCGCCTGTTTTTCTGTCAGATTTTCCGCACGTTTTAACAGGCACCAGCGACTGTTTGTCAGAACCGGCTGTTGGCCCTTTGCCTTCAATTCTCTGACTTCCGTTGCCCGGACCTTATCGATGGCCTTGTTCATATGAACCATGATGTGGAACCTGTCCAAGATGTTCAGAGCTTGACCGGCGGCCTCGGCTACCACATCGAGATAAGGCCTCCACATGTCAGTGCAGACATAGCGAAGCAGGGCCGACCGCTCTTGCCATACTCCTTGAAGAAGCTCTGCAACGTCTTCTTGGTGCGGCTTTGCCCGATCCAAAGCAGGCGTCTGTCGACCGGCGTTGAATTTTGACCCGTATCGGCGCGCTAGATGACCCACCACAGAATAGAACTTCAAGCAGTTACGGCCACCAAGGTGGGTCAACCAGTCGCCGATGGTGGGTCAGATCCGGAATCCGTTCCACACCCATGCCGGCGTCCCGGTCTTAATTGATAACCGACACGCCATCGCTCACAACAAAATCATCCTCATAGACCCACGGATTCTCATTACGGAAGTTTCAATTTCACTAAAGCCGCACAAGAGCGTAATGCCGAAAACTTGCTAATCATAAAGGGAAACATGGTGCTGGTGGAGAAGTATCTGGGGAACTATCGTTCACATCGTGAACATTCTGAAGGGTACTGGATCGAAGCCACTTTGATTGTTGATTTACCGGGTAAGAAAATATTTAAGATACGCGCAACCAGTCATTCAAGGTTGATGGCTTGTACATACTGTTACTGTGGCCGTCAATATCAATACGTATATAGATGTTGAGTTGACTTGAAAGCGATTGTCCTCTACCCCAGCTAAAAATTGTTTTTCAATGATTGTTAGCAGCGGTCTTGATCGCATGAAGCATGCCGCGATACTTTTGCTGGTAAGCATCCCGATACATGCGCTTGAATGCTTCGATTTCTGCGGGATCACTAGTCATCCAGTAAAAAGTCCAATGCTTTCCAGAGTCTTCAAGGCTCAGAAACCGAGTCATGTCCACATGAGGAAGGTTTTTCTTAACAATCCGACATTGGCCAGGTTGAATTCTTGGTTGCCCAGCCTCATTGTCTAAAAAAGACGTAACATAGGCATTTCCGAAGATCGGATTTTTCTCAATACCCTGAAATTCGAGCCGCTGATGGTAACTAAAATCACCATAAGAAATACTTGTGGTAAGCATGATCTCGTGTTGCAAAAGTTGACGATTCAACCTGTCGATAACACTGAGTATTTTGAGAAGTCTCTCTTCTGTACTGCCAGCATTGACAAATATAATGGCGCAATCAGATATAAACATGCCATGCACAGTAGGTTCTTCCTGAAGAATCCTATAACCGGCGGTATAAAATTTATCTATCGCACGTACAGCAGTCTCCTGGGTTTTCATCATTTCCTTGAAACCCGAAATGTCAGCAAATGCAACAAATGTATCGCCTTGAAAATCAGGTATTGGCACATCAGCTCCTTGTTGGCCTTAAGTATAAATTATTTCGGCAGCAATGTTGTTCAACGTACTTCGTAGCTGAGCCAACCAAGCAGCACGCCAGGGTGAGCCACCGAATGCCAGCGGTAGGTATGAATTAAAAGCTGATCAACGGCATATGATCAGCAGGCTTAGTTACTCAACTAACACCGCAATTATGCAGCTTGAAGCTATTTGTAATTATTCTTATGCTCATCAATAGCTAACTCAAATCTAGTGAGAACGACTTTGAAACCATCAAAGTTAATTTCGTTTTGATGCTCGTTTACAACCTTCTTTGCAAAAACTATTTTTCCATATTCGGTACTGGGGTCTATCTTCTTTCCTTTATTGAAAGTTTTACCATCAACTTTAATTGACAGCGTTTTTTCATCAAACAGGTCTTCTATAGCAGTTTTTTCACCATTTGCACCGATCGGAGTATGCACAATGTAAAGATTTTCCGAAAAAAAAATGAAACTGCTTATCGTGTTCGTAACAATGCAACTTCTTTAAAATCTTATTTATTTCTATTGAACCATCATCATTATCAACAAGCATTATTACAGGATGTCTTTTTCCACTCCCTTTAAACAAGTATAAATATTTATTGTAATAATTAAGCAATGTAACCAGCCCAGATGTTCCTTCTGGTATCGCTAATACATCCTTAAAATTTTTTGAGAAGTTAAGAAACCCTATCCCATAATCATATCCTGTATCTGACTTTTGTATCAAACCTTTGTAATGACCAGCCAATTGTCTCAACGCAGACTTTAAATATATTACGTCGGTCTTACCTTCACAAATGACCAGAGGGCGGTCCAGAGCAAAAAAATGTTTATAGAACAGGAACTCACGATATACCCTCATTATCGCTGAAGGAACCTTCTTCTTTTCGTGGTCAGTCCTAATGTCGTGCAAAGATTTAACCTGGTATATATAACTCAAAATTCCTTCTAACTGATTTAAGTATCCAGACTTT
>JACMKU010000134.1 GCA_014379965.1 Chitinophagaceae bacterium | reverse complement strand
GGCATGACGGCCCCGCGCGTGATCCACTCGCTGATGTCGGCAATCTGCTGATCGGAAAGCTTGTCACCCTTCGCGGGCATCTTGCGGTCATCGTGCTTCACGGCCTTTAGCAGCAGGCTATAAAATAATCCAACATGGAGCAAACGAAAAAAAACAAAGGGATCTGGTGGCTTGTATTCTTCGCGTCAACTGCCGCCCTCATTATTGCCATCGTCACACACTGGCCCTGGCTGACATTGATTTTGCCATTCCAGACAACAGCATTCGTTAAAGCGATGGACCTGATGTAATCGTTTATAAAATAATTTATCCCGTCCGCTCGAAGCGCGACGGGATTTTTTTTGCCAACCATTGGGATGAAAAACAAAAAGTCGTGAACGATCGGAAACCGATCGACACGACTTGAAAGAAATTAGAACAAACCCTTATTATCTTCTGATAAGATCTCTGGTTGATTTCGCAGTCTTGCGAAAGTTCCACATATCAACGATTCCAAAAGACCTTTCTTGATCGTCTCCTGGTAGCTGAATTTCCGTGGCTACTGTTTCTTGTACTTCTGTCATTAATTGTTGCAGTTCTTCTGCGCTCATCTGTAATACAGACGGCATCACATCACTCTTCATGATATATCTCCTTTTTAATGGTTACGTTGTTGTTTTGAGCCTATCGGGAGAAGAACACTAAGAATCGTTATAAGAAGTGTCGAATCTGTCACCTGGTTTGTAAGTAGTATACAACGCTCAAACGAGATGCAAATGTACGACAATGACGGCGATGAGCCAAAGAATGATTGAGTGAATTGATTATTATGTCGTACTAATTGCGAGTATTCAATGATTAACTGAAATTAACAAACGTACACCATTGTTACTGGGATATGCATTGATCAAATTCAAAGAGAGTGCGAATTATTAGAAAAGCGTGAAGAGAAGTCCGAAAGACCTTTCCTAATACTAATCCTAACTTCTTCTTCAGTTATATGGTTAAGACTTCTTCATTTATCGGAATAGTCTTTCGGACTTCCGGACTTTCCGACTTAGCTCAAACCGCATTTAGAAACAACGGCAACCCCGACTTCCACTCCCCGTCAATATAGAGTTCAAAAGAATAGCGGCCCGGTTTCTCGAATTTAAGTTGGCTAAACTGCGCGACGATGTTTATAGAAGAGAATCCATTAGCGGCCGGAGGTATGTTGATGGTACCCTCAATGGATTTTATTAGTTCTTTCCCCTGTGTGTCGGTAAACCGAAGTTTGAAATCATGTTCCCCTGCCTCCGTGTTCGAAAATCGAAGCCTGCTCGCGATTGCACATGCCGGATGTACCGCCGGGAATTGTTTCGAATTTATCGAGTCAAAAGTTCCCACTATGGTGAGCTTCGAATTATTATCCTGCGCAAAATCAGCTAGTGTGAATATTTCTATTTCCATATTGTTTACATTTTATGACACCGTGCAGATGATTCGGCCTCGGTATCTATTAGTGAAAGAAAAAAAGCCCCTGCTGTCGCAAGGGCTTTAGTTATAAAATCTTTGCATTGTTTGATGCATCGTTATTTCACTTCTTCGTACGGCACATCCGTTACGTTATCTGTCGATCCCGAATCGGATTGCGTGTGACCGTTACCATTGCCATTACCTCCAGGCTGACCACCGGCTTGTTGATCGCCGGGCTGTTGCGCATTATAAATATCCTGGCTGGCTGCAGTCCATGCCGCATTCAGTTCAGCCATTGCAGAATCTATACTTGCAATATCCTGCGACTTATGTGCTTCCTTCAATTTAGCAACTGCATTCTCAATGGCCGTCTTCTTGTCGGCAGGAATCTTGTCACCATATTCTGTCAATTGCTTCTCAGTTTGGAAGACCAGACTGTCCGCAGCATTGAGTTTGTCCACCTTCTCACGCTCCGCCTTGTCACTCGCCTCATTCGCCTTTGCCTCGGCCTTCATTTTCTCAACTTCGTCCTTGCTAAGACCGCTTCCTGCTTCGATATGAATTTTCTGTTCTTTGCCTGTACCCTTATCTTTCGCAGTCACATGCAAGATTCCGTTGGCATCGATGTCGAAGGTTACCTCGATTTGTGGTAAGCCTCGTGGAGCCGGAGGAATACCGTCGAGATTGAATATTCCAAGACTCTTATTATCCTTTGCCATTGAACGCTCTCCCTGCATTACATGAATCTGTACGCCGGGTTGGTTATCGCTGGCAGTAGAGAACACTTCCGATTTCTTAGTCGGTATAGTCGTATTGCTTGGGATAAGCGGTGTCATTACGCCGCCCATCGTTTCAATACCGAGTGAAAGTGGAGTTACATCAAGCAACAACACGTCCTTCACCTCTCCCGTCAACACCGCTCCCTGAATAGCTGCACCGATGGCAACCACCTCGTCGGGATTAACACTACGGTTGGGCTTACGACCAAAGAATTTTTCAACGATCTCCTGCACTTTAGGAATCCGTGTACTACCTCCCACAAGGATCACTTCGTTTATATCTGATACTTTCAATCCCGCGTCCTTCATTGCCGCTTCGCAGGGCTTCAGGCAACGAGCGAAAAGATTATCGGCGAGTTGTTCGAACTTCGCGCGACTCAATTTCTTGACGAGGTGTTTGGGCACACCATCGACCGCCGTGATATAGGGAAGATTAATTTCTGTTTCAGTTGTTGAACTCAGTTCCACCTTCGCCTTTTCAGATGACTCTTTCAAACGCTGCAGGGCCATTGGATCTTTCCTGAGATCGATTGCCTCTTCCCTCTTGAATTCATCCGCGAGCCAGTCCATGATCACCTTATCGAAATCGTCACCACCCAAGTGAGTATCACCATTAGTAGATTTTACTTCGAACACACCATCGCCCAATTCAAGAACTGAAATATCAAACGTACCTCCACCAAGGTCAAATACGGCGATCTTCTGATCTTGTTTACTCTTATCGAGACCATAAGCCAAGGCCGCAGCTGTCGGTTCATTCACGATACGACGCACATTCAATCCCGCGATCTCGCCTGCTTCCTTAGTAGCCTGGCGCTGCGAATCATTGAAGTAAGCGGGCACTGTAATCACAGCCTCATTTACCTCATGCCCAAGATAATCCTCGGCGGTCTTCTTCATTTTCTGAAGGACCATTGCTGAAATTTCCTGGGGTGTATACTGTCTGCCATCTATGTCAATTCTTAGCGTATTATTGTCACCTTTTGCCACCTTATAGCTCCAATGGCTGATCTCCTCCGTCACTTCATCGTGGCGGCGTCCCATAAATCGCTTCACACTGGTAATAGTACGTTGCGGATTTGTAATCGCCTGCCGCTTCGCCGGATCGCCAACTTTCCTCTCG
Source organism: Chitinophagaceae bacterium (assembly GCA_014379965.1). Lineage (GTDB taxonomy): Bacteria > Bacteroidota > Bacteroidia > Chitinophagales > Chitinophagaceae > VBAT01. Next base: position 19,056 of record JACMKU010000134.1, on the reverse strand, counting down.
CCATTTGGCAGGAAAGCCACTACTGACGGGGTTGTACGACGACCTTCATCATTCGGGATTACAACGGGCTCGTTACCTTCCATGACGGAAACGCAACTATTGGTAGTTCCTAAGTCGATTCCAATTATTTTAGCCATAATGTTTGATTTGCCTTTTTATCACTTTCAACTTGAAAGCGGTAAACACATGACAATCATTGTGCCGTGGCAGGGAAATGTGAAAAATTGTCAGACGGCACCTTCAAAAGAGGGTTAGTTGAGGTGAGTTTAAAAGTTTAAAGGTTTAAGAGTTTAACGGTTTTTAGGACGCGACTGCCTTTTAAATTCTACTCAGCCTTAAACTTTTAAAACATTAAACTATTAAGCCCTTAAACTTCCCAACCATAGCACTTTCACTAAAATCAATACCTTTCCGCCATGGAATGGCTATGGATAGTTCTCGGAATCACGCTCATCCTTGTGGGCATCCTGGGTAGTTTCTTACCTCTTCTTCCAGGGCCACCAGTCGCCTATGCGGGCATGTTGCTACAACAACTACGTGACGACCGGCCTTTCACCACTCAATTCCTACTGATCTGGGCGGGTGTTGTCGTCATCGTGATCGTCCTGGACTATATGGTGCCGATTTGGGGTACGAAACGATATGGGGGATCGAAGTATGGTGTCTGGGGCTGTACCCTTGGCTTCCTGCTCGCCTTTTGGATGGGTCCGCTCGGCGTGATCCTCGGCCCCTTCATCGGAGCATTCGTTGGCGAGATGATAGCCCGACAGGATTCAAAAGTCGCACTGAGGGCCGCATGGGGTTCTTTTGTCGGGTTTTTACTGGGTTCCCTTCTGAAAATTGTCGCCTGTTTCATGATGCTGTATTATGTGATTAAGAGTATTTAGATGACGTAGACAGTTAAATTGCAAGCAAAGGCGCAGAGGCGCAAAGCGGTTTCCAGTTCTAGCCAGCCCATTGCCTATTGCCTATTGCCCATTGCCTATTGCTTATTGCCTATTGCCCATTGCCTAATTGCCTATTGCCTATTGCCCATTGCCTATTGCCTACTGATCTCTAGAGCACATCGCAGCAGGCGTTACCCGCCGGTGGCTGGAAGTAAATACTTCACACTTCCTTTTCCTTTCTTTTGTTATTTTTATCGCACAATGAAAACCATAAAAGGAAAAGGATTTATTTTTCTCGCATCGATCCTGTGCATGCTGGCTTCCTGCTCTCCAAAGATCAAACCCGAAAAACCATCGCTGGTTCAGACAGATTTCAATCTCGACTCCTTACCAACTTCGGAGATCAACATACCTGTGCAGATAAGCCTGAAGCCAATTTATACAATGGCGGAAAAGAACGTGGATACATTATTCACCTCACCGGGTTATCCGGATGGTTGGGTCCAGGAAGGATGTGACATGCGTTATAAATATGTATTCCGCCGCAGCCCCCTGGTAATGAAAGCTGCGGGCACCTCGCTGGATCTGGGCTTCACCGGATTTTACAAGATCGTAGGCTCCACGCGCGCCTGTGTTATGGGAGCAGCGGTTTCTCCGTGGGCACATCCCTGCCGATGCGGATTCGATGAACCTGAACGAAGAGTCAATGTCTCTTTCTCGAATTCAATTAGTGTACAACCCGACTATAAGGTCAAACTCCTGATCCGTAGAAATGAACCACAAGCTCTCGATAAGTGCGAAGTCTGCTTCTGGGGTCAGAATATCACGAAGCAGGTCATGAACGGGTTAAAGGAAGAACTCGACGCTGCGAAGGCTGCACTTGAGAAGAATTATGGAATCGTGGACCTGCGTCCCCGATTCCAACAGGTGTGGGATCAATTAAATAAAGCATACAATATTTATGGTATCGGGTGGCTACAGATGAATCCCCAACGCCTGCGCATCAACAACATCTTTGCGAAGAATGATTCACTGTATGTCTATCTCGGTCTCTCGGCCCGTCCGGTGATCAGTTTCGAAAAGCCAACGGAACATCAATCGGTGGTACCTAACATCTCTGATTTCAGCCGCCGCCAGGGATTTTCAATCTATCTCGATGCCGTGCTTAATTATGATTCCTTAAGCCAGATCCTCAATCAGAAGCTTGTCAACAAGGAGTTTGATTTTAATAAGGGTCCTGTCAAGAAAAAATTCATTATTAAGGACTGTAGGCTGATCGGCGAGGGAAATGAGAAGTTGATCATCAAGATAGATTTCGCAGGCACCGACGTAGGTACTTTCTACCTTACTGGTAAACCGGTGTACGACCAGGCGACAAAGGTGCTCCAGGTGCGTGATATCGACTTCGACATCAAGTCCAAGAATGCACTGCTGAAGACGGCGGAGTGGCTGTTTAGCAAAAAGATCACCACCGAGATTAGTAAGTACACAAAATATGATCTCACGGCCTTTTTCGATACTGCACGTGTCAGCATCAATGAGCAACTTAACCGTGAATGGATAAAAGGCATTCGTAGCTACGGCAACATCGAGGATATTAAACTCATTGGTATTTATCCGCTGAGCCAGTTCCTGGTAATTAGAAGCAACAGTACTGGTATTCTTTCGGTAAAAGTGGAGTCGGCGGAACTCTCGCTCTAATCAATCCTCTGGGGGTTCAGTCTTGAAGGAAAAATGCCGCTGGGCGAGATAGCTGAATATGATTACAATCGAGGTCGTGATGACCTGCGCCAATACCGCATAAATGTGAAAACGCTCCACGAAAATTTTCAGCAGGATATAGTTTAAAGCCAAATTGAACATGCAGATCATGAAGTAACGGAAGAGCTGAATTCTGCCCTTTATCCTCGAATCAACAAATACTACATACTTGGACATGAAGAAGCCAATGGGAAAATTGATGCAGAAGGAAATGAAAAGTGCGGCGACGTGGCTCTTAAAGGCATAGATGCCAAAATGAAATTCCTTTCCGTCCAATATGTAAGTGTAGCTGACGAAATAGATCAGGAAGCCAAGGAGCATGTTACCACCGCCAGAAGCAGCATATCTGAATGTCTGAAGATTCATTAAGCCGCGAAAGGGCGGATAAAAAAAATCGATGACAGGTAATATAAGATCGCGTGCACTGTGTATATGCCTCCTCATAGATGGGCAAAGTAATTGAAGAAAAGGCAAACGTCAAACTCCCATAATCATATTCAATCCAAACAAATTCCTGATTCATTTTGGCCCTTCGTAAATTCGCAGCCAAAACCAGACAGGATGAATATAGTTAACCGGATCAGACCACTTGTATCAAAGGCACTTCAGGAATTGTATCCCGGGGATGCTTCCACTCCCGGTTTTGCTGAAAAGGACCTTACAATAGCCCAGACTAAGCCTGAATTTGAGGGTGACTATACACTTGTCCTTTTCTCCTTTGTCAAACAGCTGAAAAAATCTCCCGAGCAACTGGGTAAGGAAATTGGGGAATTGCTGATAAAATCAAGTCCTGAGTTGTTTACCGCCTACAATGTGATCAAAGGATTTCTTAACCTGAAAGTTGCGGATCCATACTGGACGGGATTTCTCCAGGCCAATTTCGCGGACAAGCGGATTGGCATTAGACCATCCAACCCGCACCGCATCATAGTCGAATATTCTTCTCCCAATACCAATAAGCCTTTGCACCTTGGCCACCTTCGAAATAATTTCCTGGGATGGAGTGTGGCGGAAATACTAAAGACTACCGGGCACACCGTGTTTAAGACTGCTATCCTTAATGACAGGGGAATTCACATCTGCAAATCGATGGTCGCGTGGGTACTCTTTGCGGGCGGAGCGACTCCAGATTCTACCGGAATAAAAGGCGATCACTTTGTCGGCGATTACTATGTGCAATTTGGCGTGGAGCATAAGAAGGAAGTTGAAAAATTGATGCTCGAAGGTCTTTCTAAGGAAGAAGCGGAACAACAGGCGCCCATCATGCAGGCCGCGCAAAAAATGCTGGTAGACTGGGAAAACGGTGAACCCGAAGTAAAATCATTATGGGAGAAGATGAATGGCTGGGTATATGAGGGTTTCAACGAAACGTATAAAAAGATCGGTAGTGATTTTGATAAAAACTATTTTGAAAGCCAGACTTATTTACTAGGTAAGGAAATTGTGGAAGAAGGAATCGCTAAAGGTGTATTCTTCAGGAAGCCCGATGGAAGCGTATGGATCGATCTTACCGCTGATGGGTTGGATGAGAAATTGGTATTGAGAAAGGATGGCACTTCTGTATATATAACCCAGGACCTGGGTCTCGCGGATAAGAAGTATGAGGAGTTCCAGTATGACCAGAGCTTTTATGTGATTGCGGATGAACAGAATTATCACATGAAGGTGCTAAAGTTAATCCTGCAAAAATTGCAAAAACCTTATGCCGATGGGATCTACCATTTGAGTTACGGGTTAGTAGAACTTCCCTCGGGCAGGATGAAGACTCGTGAAGGAACGGTGGTAGACGCAGATGACATCATCGAAGAGTTGAAACTCGTCGCGCGGCAGAAGACGGAAGAGCTCGGAAAGGTGAAGGACTTCAATCCTGGAGAATTGAAAGAACTGTATGATACGATTGCCCTGGGCGCACTGAAATTTTTCCTTCTCAGGGTAGATCCGAAAAAACGAATGGTCTTCAATCCGGAAGAGAGCATCGATTTTCATGGATTCACAGGACCGTTTATTCAATATACGCATGCCAGGATTAAATCGATATTGCGGAAACAAGAAGAAGCAAGGAATCTGGAATTGGGAATTGGGGATCAGGGTCACGGTCCATTGTTGCCGAAGGAAAAGGAATTGATCGTATTGCTTGAGCAATATTCGTCGGTTCTTGACCAGGCGTTATTGGAGCATAACCCTTCCGTGATTGCGATATATGTCTTCAACGTGGCCAAGACGTTTAATACGTTTTACACTGAGCTGTCGATCATGAACGCCGAGTCGCCAGACAAGAAGGAGTTGAGACTGCAGATTGCTTCACTGACGGCGAATGTGATCGCTTCTTCTATGGCACTGCTGGGGATACGGGTGCCGGAAAGGATGTAAAACATACGGACCGCAGATTATCATGATTGATATGATTTAGGATGATAGCTGTATTTAATTGAAAACTATTGATGATAGAAGAGATAACATATAATAAAAAAGAGCCCAGTGGGCTCTTCTAGTATCTTATAAAAAGACTTAATCATTTCATTATTTCTTCCTCTGCGCCTCCGCGCCTTTGCGTGAACCTTTCCTCCTTATAGACCTGGCATTTGTTTTTTCTGCTTAAGAGCCGCGAGGCTTGGATCCATCGCAATGGCCTTATCACACAGCAATTCGCCTTTCTCCTTCTCCCCTTTCTTCTGGTAGCTCATTCCAATCATATATAAAGCGGATGCATTCTGTTTGTCATATACAAGGATCTGATCCCACGAATCAATTGCTAGTTGATACTTGCCTTTGTAGTAGTAAGCCTCGGCTACCATATTCAGGATATTGATATCACTCGGCTTTCTCTTTAGAATATCGTTCATGATCGCGACACCATTGTCAAGATCACCAGCATCGAGATAGGCAATACCAAGGTTCTCCAGGTAATCATTATCCTTCTTCAAACCCTTGTTACCTGCCTGAAGAATATATTTCAATGCATTTTTTGTATCATTCATCGCATAAAATACAAGACCCATTTCATAGATCCAATATGGCTTCGTGGTATCGAGCTGCACTGCCTTTTGAAAATAAGGAATGGATTGTTTGTAGTTCAGCATATCAGCGTAACTCCTGGCAACCATATAAGGAATCTCGCCGTTAGTGGGGTCTTCCTTTGCAGCCGCGTTTAATGTCTGGATCGCTTCGCCATAATTTTCCCTGTCATAATGCACTTTACCAACATACACATTGACTTTAGCCGAAGGATCTGCCTTCTTCAACTTGTCGGCATAGACCAGCACATCATCCTGCTGTTTCATATTGTAAGAAAGAGTAAGTAACTGCCTGTAGTTTTCTGCAGAGGCATCACCAAGCTTTTCGAGTTTCTGATAAGTCTCACGTGCATTTGAATACTTGCGCACATCCATGTAGGCGGAGGCTAATTCAGAAAGGATCATTTTGTTTGAACCATCATACTTCACCGCTTTTTCAAACTGGTTGAGCGATTCCATTCGACGGCCATTCTGCTTTTCCAGCAAGCCTTTTTGCATGAAATGATCAGCGCTATCGGAAGTTTGGGAGTATGTGAGTGTGGATGCGGCCGACAAGCATAGCGCGGCCATAACTGAACGTTTAAGTAGGTTTTTCATGTAAGGATTTTTTAATAGGATCTGCATTGCAAAGCTAGTTTTAAATGCTAACAAAATCATGCCTGTAGCATGCATATTCCTTCCGGGCCTGTTAAATTAGAATTTATTTAAGAATTATCCCAGCTAACGGGGGCAAATTTAGTTTCATCCTCCACAGCTGTTGATCCTTATCAACCAACTCCGAACGGATGTCTGGGTTATAAACGTTGCCTGTTCCCCAATATATTGTGCTGTCGCTATTGAATATTTCCCGCGTATAGGTTTTTTCCCTTACGTAAACTTCCCAGTCCAGGCGAACTACCGGCGTCATATTAAGAATAATAAGCAAATCGTCTTCATCAGTCTTTCCTTTTCTTCGGTACACCATTACACTTTCCTCGCGATGATTGAGGTCAACCCATTCGAAACCATAAATAGTAAACTGGTTCGCATACATCGCCGGCTCCGTTCGAAGAAGGCCGTTGAGGTCGGTTACACAAGCGCGTAGTGTGCGATGAGGTTCAAACTCCAAGAGGCCCCAATCCAATTCCGATTTATAATTCCATTCGGTAGTCTGTCCAAATTCATTTCCCATAAACAACAACTTCGCGCCCGGGTGTGTCCACATGTAAGTATAGAGCAGCCGCAGGTTCGCACACTTCTGCCATTCATCGCCTGGCATCTTGTAAAGCATTGGGCTTTTGCCATGAACCACCTCATCGTGGCTAAGAGGAAGCATGAAGTTTTCGTCATAGTAGTACATCATGCTAAAACAGAATTTATCCTGATGTGCCTTTCTCACGAGCGGATCAAATTCGAAATAGTCCAACGTGTCATGCATCCATCCCATCATCCACTTCATTCCGAATCCCAGGCCATCACTAAAAGTTGGATTGGTCACACCTGGCCAATCGGTCGCCTCTTCCGCGATCATCTGCACATCCGGGAAATCCCGGTATATCGTCTGATTAAGGTCCTTAATAAAATCAATCGCCTCCAGGTTGCCGTCCCCTCCATGCTCATTCGGCTCCCATTCTCCCTCTTCTCTTGAATAGTTCAATTTTAGCATCGAACTAACCGCATCAACGCGTATGCCATCGATGTGAAAAAGATCGAACCAGTACCGAGCGCTGCTAATGAGGAATGACTTTACCTCTCCCCTCTTGTAATTGAAAATATAACTGTTCCAGTCGGGATGAAATCCCTTTTGCATGTCGGCATACTCGTAGGTATGTGTACCATCGAACATGAATAGACCGTGGGAATCGTAGGGGAAATGTGATGGCACCCAGTCGAAGATGACACCGATCCCTTCCTCGTGAAATGCCTCGATGAGCTGCATGAGTCCTTGCGGGCTTCCGAATCTTGATGTGGCAGCGAAGAACCCCGTACACTGGTAGCCCCAGCTTCCATCGAATGGATGCTCCATGACAGGCATGAACTCGACGTGAGTGAAACCCATTTCCTTCACATAAGGTACAAGACGCTCCTTTATCTGCTCGTATGTGTTGTATGATTCTTCGTCGTTCTTATCAGGTCGTTGCCAGCTCGCCAGGTGGACTTCGTAAACACTCCATGGCGCCTCCAGTGCATTATGTTTCGCACGTTTCTCCATCCATTTGCTGTCCTTCCAATCATAAAACATGTCCCAGGTAATGGTGGCAGTGGCGGGTCGCTTCTCCCAGAAGTTGGAAAATGGATCGCCTTTGTCAGTCTCAATTCCCTGGAACCCAACAATGTGGTACTTGTAAGCTTCTCCCAGTTTGAAACCTGGGATGAAACCTTCCCATATGCCACTATTATCCCACCGAGGGTAAAGTTCATACTCATTCTTCTTCCAATCGTTGAAATTACCCATTACCGAAACCGAAGTGCCATTGGGTGCCCAAACGGCGAAGTACATCCCCCAGACTTCGCGCACTTTCACGGAATGAGATCCGAATTTCTGGTATAAGCGATAGTGGGTTCCTTGTTGAAAGTTGCGGACATCTTCATCCGTAAGCATGGAGTAGTTCCAGACCGACTTGCTGGTATCGACAAAATGCTGTTCTTCGTATTTCTCGGGAATGGCGTTCGATTTCCTTTTCTCGCCGGTATTTGTTTTTTCTTCAGCCATTATAGGAACAGGCGTTAAATCCGTTCAATCTAACTTACACCTTTTTATTGAAAAATTAACAGTCTAAACAAAGAAAGCAATGAAACTAGTTGATGGAAATCAGCATTTTTGTGCCGTTCTTCCAACACAATTCGCTGGCTGGGAGTTTATGTATACTTTGCCTGCTAAACCAGAATTATAATCGCTGACCGTTATGAGGAAATTTATCTGCTTAACCTGTATCCTTTTATCCGGGTTGGTCATCTTTGGCCAAAAATCATCTTTAAAAGGATCTGTTGCTGATACTACTGACAGAAAGAACCTCCAGTATACAGTGATCTCTCTACTTCGTACGTCTGATTCCGTGCTTGCAAAATTCACTCGCGCCGACAAATCTGGAAATTTCGCTATGGAAGGTGTAGATGAAGGGAAATACATCATAATGGTGACCCACCCATATGTAGGTGACTACTTTGACCAAGTCGAGTTGAAGGCCGGCATCCCGACTGATCTTGGAAGGGTGATAATGATTCCAAAATCCAAGCTGCTGGCTGAAGTCATTCTGAAAAGCGGCTCTCCTATACGCATTAAGGGCGATACAACGGTCTATACGGCCGATAGTTTCAAAGTCAGGGCGGGCGCTAACGTAGAAGAACTGTTGAGGCGGCTGCCGGGCATACAGGTTGACAAGAATGGAACTATCACGGCCATGGGCGAAAGGGTTACCAAGGTATTGGTGGACGGTGAGGAGTTTTTCGGTAGCGATCCTGGCATCGCCACTAAGAATCTTCGCGCCGATGTGGTAAAGGAAGTGGAAGTGTTCGATAAGAAGAGCGACCAGGCCGAGTTCACCGGGATCGACGACGGCGTGAAGGATAAGACCATTAATCTGAAATTGAAAGAAGATAAAAAGAAAGGATACTTCGGGAAGATCGAAGTGGGCGGAGGTCTGAAAGATAAATTTAGCAATTCGATGATGCTAAATGCCTTTAAGGGCAAGCGAAAACTCGCCGGATATGGCATTATGAGCAACACGGGACAAACTAACCTCGACTGGCAGGATGCTCAGAACTATGGAGGTGGAATGGATGGCATGAACATGGAAATGAACGACGATGGCGGAATGATGATTTTCTTTGATGGTGGTGGAGATGATAATTTCCGCGGTGGAAGGAACGGTGTTCCCACGAATTGGAACGGGGGACTTCACTACAGCAATAAATACAACAACAATAAGAACAACCTTAATGCGGGGTATAAATTCAGCAAAGTGAATGCTCCCGGTATTACTACCACCTTTGCACGAAACTTCTGGCCCGATAGCAGCTGGAACACCAATACCATCAACAACCGCTTCACTTCAACAATCAAACACGGCTTTAACCTCACACTTGAATCTAACCTCGACACAATGAACTCACTGAAGTGGACCACGAAAGTGAATAACAATACGAGCCGCACAAGTAACAACTTCTATAGCGAATCATTAACCGAAGAGGGGGATTCTATCAACAACAGTCGTAGAACGAGCAACAACGCATCAGATAATAATAGTGTAGCCTCTACCCTCTTGTGGAAACATAAATTCAAGAAACTGTCACGTACTCTCTCAGTAAATACTGATCTCAACTGGAGCCAATCTAAGAATGATGGTCTCCTGTACTCCCTTAATAGTTTCTATAAAGGAGGTGTTATCAACCGTCGCGATACGATGGATCAACAGAACATCAATAATCGCGAAAATAAGAGCATCGTCACCAAGCTTTCGTATACGGAGCCGCTAATTAAAGACACCTATCTCGAGCTCAGTTACTCATTCGGTTATTACAACAATGATAATGAAAGGATAACAAATGCGGGCGATGGCAACGGCAAGTACGAGGAAAGAATCGACTCGCTAAGCAATGCGTTTATCTTTAACCGGCTGGTTCATACACCGGGCGTTAATTTTCGTGTAAATAAAAAGAAATACAACTACTCCTTCGGGCTTTCTACAGGATTCAGTCACTTCATACAGAAGAACGTGACCGAGGACCTAGAATACAAGTATAATTTCACTAACTATTTCCCACGAGCGACGTTGCAATATAAATTCAAACCCAGTCAGAATCTGCGGTTGAATTACAACGGAAATACTACGGCGCCTTCATTGGAGCAACTCCAACCGATCCGGGTGAACACGGATCCGTTTAATATCTATATTGGAAACCCCGATCTCAAACAATCATTCCGTCATTCATTCAACGTAGGTTATAGTAGCTACAATGTGCTAAAGGAAAAGAACATTTGGACTAACCTCTCTTACACCTTTACTCAAAATGCTTTTTCACAGTTCAGTTCCGTAGACACGAATGGCGTGAGGACTTATCAGACCGTCAACGTCGATGGTGTCTATAGTGTAAACTTCTATGGTGACTATGGTTTCAAGATCCCCGATACGAAATGGCGCCTGGGTTTTGGGCCGAATTTGAATCATAACCGTAACATTGACTTCGTGCGTGACCCGAAGACGAATCTGGCCGTCAAAAACTCCACGGTAACGACTGGATATGGAGTTCGTCTGAATGTCAATCAGTACGTAGAGAACAAATACAATTTCTACTTCAATCCGAACTTCAGTTGGAATACTTCGAAGGCCTCTGTTAGCACGAATGCAAATGCAGAATATTGGATGGTCCAGGGATGGTTCGGTGGAGAGGCAACACTGCCGAAGAACTTCCAGGTAGGAACAGATGCGAACTTCCAGGTTCGTGAGAAAGATCCACGGTTCCCGGCAAACAATAGTTTCATGACCTGGAACGCTAACGTTGTTAAGCGTTTCTTCAAAAATGAACTGGATCTGAAGTTTGCCGTGTACGACATTCTGAATCAAAACCGGGGATATCAGAGAAACTTCAACAGCTTCAGTTTTACGGAGACGTATTACAATACCCTAAAGAGGTTCTGGCAGGTTTCACTTACATGGAACATATCAAAGAATGGCAAACCCGCTCAATTCTAATTTTTCAATTCAGCATATATGAAAAAAATCTTTTTGATCATGGCCCTGTTCATCGCGAGTTTCGCGCAGGCGCAGCAATTCATTACTAGTGGTCTTGTCGAATTTGAAGTCAAAAGGAACAATCACAGGTTGTTCGGCGATGGCATCTGGGCCGACATGGCGAAGACGCGCTTCCCGCAGTTTTCTACCAGCTATTATCATTTCAGTTTCGTCGACAATAAAGGCATTTACAAGTACGATCGCAAGGATGAGCGCACCAAGATGCCTTGGGGTAGTGAGGACGAGGATAATATCTGGTTTAGCGATTACACGGCGAATCGTTACACGGATCAGAAATGGGTATTCGATAATACCTACCTGCTAAGCGATTCATTGATCAAGATCGATTGGAAGCTTGTGCCAAATGAGACAAGAGAAATAGCCGGGTTCAATTGCAGGAAGGCTGTCGGCGTCATCTTCGATAGTGTGTATGTATTCGCTTTCTATACTGACGAAATCGCTATCAGTGGCGGCCCAATGGGGATCAGTGGCCTCCCCGGCATGATCCTCGGAGTCACGATTCCGCGAATGTTCACCAGCTGGGTGGCGACAAGAGTTCAACTTACGGGTTTCGACCCCACCAAGATCGTAGCGCCTACCAAGGGCAAAAAGAAGGTAGCCTCTGACTTAAAAGATAATGTTCAAAAGGCCACGAAAGATTGGGGGACGTGGGGGCAGCAGCAGATTTGGAATATTTTTTTATAACGAGGCGGTTTATCGTTTAACGTTTAAGGGTTTATCGTTTAACGTTCTTTAATTCGATCAGTGTTTTCGAGGTCAGCCATTCCGAAAAGAATATTGCGTGTCCCGTTTTAAGAACGTTAAACGTTAAACCTTAAACGTTAAACGACTTCGACGTATTTCTTCAAAGACTTTCCTATAATTCCCGTCCATCCTTGAACAAAATTCTCTCTCTCAAGGTCTGGTTGATCTGCGGGGAATGTTTCGAGTCCTTCATGAGTAAGTAGCAGCCTTGTTTCTTCTCCCTCGGGAAATAATTCAAAGGTCACGAGAGAGTCGCCTTCATATCCTTTGTACCTCCAGCTATAACTTATCTTTCTACCGGGAATCACCTCGACTACTTTGCAAAGGTGGACATAGGCCCTGTCGTCTTTGCCGCCCTCGAACTGAAATTCCGTACCAACCTCGGGCTTGAAGGCGGGGACGTCGAAATACCATTCCTTCATCTGGTCCTTATCGGTGATGGCTTTCCATACTTTTTCTATGGGAGCTTGATATGTTCTCTCAATGATGATAGGTTGCTTTTTCATTTCCTTGATTTTTTTGATGACGAATTCTTTTTATTGATTGATGATGCCTTGGTGGCGGTCCTCCTGGATTCCATATCTAAAAATTTTCCCAAAGCATCCAACTTGGTCGTCCAGAAGATCTGGTATTGCTCCACCCATTTCGAAACGAGGTCAAGCTGCCTGAGATTGGCTTCGCAAAAACGTTCACGCCCCTTCTGACGGATAATAATAAGGCCGCATTCCGAGAGGATCTTTATGTGTTTGGATATGGCCGGGCGGCTTATATTGAAATTTTCCGCCACGGAGTTAAGGTTTAGCGACTCCCGCGCCACCATGTCTATGATCAACCGCCTCGTTGGGTCGGCGATAGCCTGGAAAACATCTCTTCTCATACAAGTCTAATTATGTAACCGTTCGGTTACAAATATAGGTAAACCTGCATGGTCGTAGAAATATTTTTTAAAGTACTTGGGGAAGTTGAAATGGGTTGGAGAAATTGACCGCAGATTGTTATGATGATTATGATATACAGGATTTTTCCCTTGAATCGTAGAGTTATGCTAGTTTGACAAGCAGGATCCAATCCTAATCATCATAACAATCATGATAATCTGCGGTCCTCCCTTGATCTAATCGGATTCCGTCACCCTGAGGCAAAACAGTGCAGCAATAAACATAAGAATACCCCCCATGGCAACAAATATTGTCCTATTCCAATCGAAGATGTGCTCCAGTATCCAGTCGAAACTTAATGCGGTGATGATCTCCGGGATGACGATGAAGAAATTAAAGATCCCCATGAATATTCCCATTTTCTCCTGTGGAATCTTATTCGAGAGCATTGCGTACGGCATTGATAAGATACTAGCCCAGGCAATACCAATACCAGTCATAGTCAGGAACAGCGCATACTTGTTAGTGATCCCCCAGATTGCCAGTAGTCCAATCCCACCTGCTAGCAGACAGATGAAATGGGTCTTCTTTTTCCCGATCTTGTTAGCAATCACCGGGAGGAAGAATGCAAACAGGAAAGTGACCAGTGAATAGAAAGCGAAGCAATTGCCCCCCCACTCTCCTCCATCCTCTCTACGTTTTTTGTTTAGCCGGTATTCATCCAATAGCGACGCTACCGAAGTTCCAGAACGCTCCTGCTCCTCGAGCAAACTCCCAAGTTCGATCTTTTCACTCTTCGGATCCTGGTTGTTGTTGCGGATCTTATTATTGATCTCTTTGAATTCTTCGCCGTAGGTGGCGGCAACAGTTGGTACGGAACGAATAATGGAATCCATCGGAACACCAAGGAATGCGGGATACGCCATGTTTGGATTATTGAAGTATTTGTTCAACTCCTTCCTGTTCTTCTTATAATCATCACTATCCTTGTCGATAGTTTCTCCAAGCCGTATTTGCGCCGCGGCTTTAGTGCTCTCATAGATCAAATCTTGTTTGAGGGTCGTGTCTTTATAGCCAAATACTGATCGCGTGATGGTAACTCCGAAGAATATCCACATGCAGAACAGCCCCATCCATGTGAAGAATTGGACGGGCGCCAGCTGCCGCATCACCTTTGGCATGTTACCTATGCTGGAAAATATTTCCTTCACTCCGCCACCAAATCCCTTGTTGCTCTCCTTTACTTTCTTCTTGAAATCGACATCGGCCGGCGGATACTCCTTGGTTGTAACAATGGTATAGAGCACCGCGAAGAAGAATGCTGCTGCGCCTATATAGAAAGAAAATTTAACGCTCGTTGGAATCTCGTTACCCTCCGATTCATTCTCAACGCCCAGCCAATTGGTAAGTACGAATGGAAGCATCGACGCCATCACTGCTCCCACCCCTATAAAAAAACTCTGTGTAGTGTATCCAAGTGTTCTCTGGCGTTCCGGTAGCTTGTCCGCCACAAATGCCCTGAATGGCTCCATGCTGATATTTATCGATGCATCGAGTACCCATAACAAGCCCGCTGCCATCCACAGAGTGGAAGAGTTAGGCATTAAGATCAGGGCGATAGAACTAAGAATGGCTCCAATCAAAAAATAGGGCCTACGTCTTCCAAGGATGGGATGCCATGTCCTGTCGCTGAGGTAGCCGATAATGGGCTGAACTATTAATCCTGTTAGTGGTGCGGCCAGCCATAGCCCCGCGATCTGTGTAGCGCCGAGGTGCTCGAAGATCGAACTCATGTTCGCCATCTGCAACGCCCAGCCAAACTGGATACCAAGGAATCCAAAACACATGTTCCATATCTGCCCGAAAGAAAGGTTGGGCTTAACGGTATTTCCTGGAGAACTAACCGGAGCATTATTGGCCATAGCTGTCGTTAAAGTTTGAAGGTTTGCGGGTTTAAGAGTTTAAAAGTTTAAGGGTTTAAAGGTTCTGGTTTCAGAAATTTCTTTCATTTAGGGAAACTGCAATTGTCACAACCCTTAAACTATTAAACCCTTAAACCTTTAAACCACGAAACTTATCAACCCACCTAAATGACATACCCATTGGGAATAACCGCCCCTTTCTTCACCACCACGATGCCTTCCTTAATGGTGTAAAGCGCATGGTCGGTGTTTTCGAGATGAGGCCCGCCATTGATCCTGACATCATCGCCGATACGGCAGTTCTTGTCGAGTATTGCATTTTTAATATAACAACGGTTGCCAATGCCGAGCAATGGAATCCCCTTGGCCTGGTCACTCGCTATGTCTTGCAGCGTCTCGTAATAGTCGCTGCCCATCATATATGTACTGATGATGGTGGAGCCATGCCCGATGCGGGAGCGGATGCCAACCACGGATTCTTCCATCCGGGAAGCATTTATGATTGTACCCTCGGCGATGACTGTTTTTTCGAGTGTCGTGCCGCTCACCTTAGCAGGTGGAAGCATACGCGCGCGGGTGTAGATAGAATTATTATTGTCAAATAAATTGAAATCCGGAAGGTCGGCCGTTAGTCCAAGATTTGCTTCGAAGAAGGAATAGATATTACCAATGTCTGTCCAATAGCCATCGTACTGGTAACTTGCCACCTTACATTTCTCGATCGATTGCGGGATGATCTCCTTACCGAAATCTGTCGCCTCCAGGTAATCATTCTGCAAAAAGTCGAAGAGCAATTTCCGATTGAATATATAAATACCCATGGAGGCCAGGTAAACCTTACCTTTCTTAAGCATATCCTCACCCGTATCACTCACCCAGTCCTTTAGAATTTCTTTCCGGGGTTTCTCGATGAATGAAGCGATCAGACCGTTCTTATCTTCCTTGAGTATTCCGAATTCCGGGGCATCCCTATCGTTCACGGGGATGGTGGCCACCGAAATATCTGCGCCAGTCTTCTTATGATTGTCAAGCATAGCCTGGAAGTCCATCTGGTATAGCTGGTCACCCGACAAGATAAGGAGGTAGTCGCTGTCGAAAGGGGCCACATGTCGTAAACTCTGTCGTACCGCATCGGCCGTGCCCTGGTACCAGGCCGGGTTGTCCGGTGTCTGTTCGGCGGCAAGGATATCGACGAAAGCGGAACTAAATGCGCTGAAATGATAGGTATTCTTGATATGCCGGTTGAGCGAGGCCGAATTGAACTGCGTCAGTACAAACATCCGGTTGATACCGGAGTTGATGCAGTTTGAAATGGGGATGTCTACAAGCCTGTACTTACCCGCAATAGGCACAGCGGGTTTAGAACGGCTTGCCGTCAGCGGATACAAACGTGAGCCCGCACCGCCGCCAAGGATGATACTTAGCACTTCTTTGGAAATCGACATAAGCAATCAAGGTTTTAATCAATTCAATACAAAAGGTAAGTAAGAATCGCTATAAAAAATTCACATTGGAAAAATTTCACGATACACTAATTTTTCAGTGACCGATAAAGGTCTATGTATTGTTGGGCCGACGAATCCCACGAATGATCGATGGTCATCATGTACCCTCGCATCCACTGATACAGGTCCGGCTTGTTAGTGTACAGATCGATGGCTCTTCCCACCGAATAGGTAATATCACTCACGCTCGACTGGTCGAAGCGGATGCCGAAACCCTGGTGATCACCGAAGTCTTTAATGGTATCTTTCAGGCCGCCTACGCTTCTTACCATCGGTACCGTTCCGTATCGTAGTGCATACATCTGGTTGAGTCCACATGGTTCGACTCTACTTGGCATGAGGAGAAAGTCTGATCCCGCATAGATAAGATGACTGAGTGATTCGCTATAACCGATATAAGAGTTGAAATAGCCATTGAACTGGTGCTTCATATTGTCCAATTGATCCTCGAGGTGTGGATCCCCGGACCCAAGTACCAGGAAGTTGGCTTTTCCGTGGTGTTGGTATATCGACTGGCTGATGGCCTCGGGCAATAGGTCGGCCGCTTTTTCCCCGACAAGCCTTCCGATGAAAGCGATGAGTGGTTTGTCTTCATCGAGACCGAACTGGCCGCAGATCTCTTTCTTGTTCTTTCGCTTTCCCTTATCCACAAGTGCCTTGTCGTAATTCTTGATAAGATAGTTGTCCGTCTGCGGATCCCAGACCTGTGTATCGATGCCATTAAGCACTCCATAACTCTTTCCTTTCTCGTACTCGAAAAGGTTTTCCAAGCCGTTGGCGGAGTATTTCAATTCATCGAGGTAACTATGGCTAACCGTTGTAACCTTCCAGGCACACTTTACCGCGGAGGCCATTGGGTTAATGGTATTGTTCCAATCCAGGAATCCCCAGTTCCATCCATCGTAAGGTGGGATGAAATAATATTTATCCCATCCAATCCAACCCTGGTATTGACCGTTATGCACGGTGAACACTGTCGGTATCAGTGCGAGCTTGTCGCGGAAGGCGTAACAATGACGAACCATAAATGGAATGAGACCAGTATGATGATCGTGACAGTGGATGACGTCGGGCATATGTTGCCATTTGCTCATCCAATCGCAAAAGGCGATCTGGAATGCGATGAACCTTTCATTGTCGTCGTCATATCCGTAGATCTTCTCCCTGTCTGTAAGACCATTGATGTCGATGAGGTAAAGGTCGAAGCCAAGTTCATTTGTCTTTTCCCTGATAACGCTGTAGTGAAACCAGTGCGATCCGAGGTTCTGTCCGCCTTCGTGAACCAGTTCCCATTGATGCTGGTAGAGATACTTGGTTCGATACATTGGCATTACAACCTTTGTCACATGTCCGAGTTCCGCCTGGTATTTAGGCAACGAACCCACTACATCACCAAGGCCGCCGGCTTTTGCTACCGGATAACATTCTGCTGCTACGTGAATAATCTCCATCCGGGATAATATATTATGAGAATATACTTCAAAGTAAGGTGATTTTTCCAATGTCCAATATTGACGATAAAAATTTTCGGTTGGCTAACTGATTTATTTCTATTTTCAGCTTTCAAACAAAACCCACGATTGCTATGAACCAACAGTCAAAACAACCGACTAACTATGGAGCACTCGGTACACTTGTTACCGTTTTCTTTTTTTGGGGATTTATTGCGGCCGGTAACAGCGTTTTCATTCCTTTTTGCAAGCACTATTTTCATCTTGACCAGTTTCAAAGTCAGTTGATCGATTTTGCATTCTATACGGCCTATTATGTGGGTGCCCTTGTTCTGTTTGCTTATGGAGCGTTTGGTGGAAAAGACCTGGTAGGTAAATGGGGTTTTAAGCGCAGCATCGTATATGGATTGTTATTCTCTGCCATGGGGGCCGCGGCTATGATAGTAGCTGTCAAAGCCAACAGCTTTCCTGGCATGTTGATGGGTCTTTTCATAGTAGCACTTGGTTTTTCATTACAGCAAACAGCTGCGCAACCTTTTGCCATATCACTTGGAGATCCTGCCACAGGAACAAGCCGTGTGAATCTTGGCGGTGGCGTTAACTCATTCGGTACTTCAATCGGCCCGCTCGTTGTAGCTCTTGCCTTGTTTGGAACTACCGAGGCTATCACGGACGACAAGATCGCTGCTCTCAGTTTATCTAAAGTGATAGTTCTTTACACAGGAGTAGGAATTCTTTTCCTCGCTGCGGCGGCCCTGTTCTTCTTTTCAAAGAAAGTGCCCCCAGGTATATTGCTTGAGAAGACCGAGCGTGCAAACAAGGCACTGTACACATTATTGATAATGACCGTTCTCCTCGTCATTCTTTTCATTCCTGTTTTCGAAAGCTATAAGACTGATCTTACAAACGCGAGCGTTGATGAAAAACACTCGATGGAAGCTTATCGGCTTAAGTGGTTGTTGGGTGCACTCGCGGTAGTAGTTTTCGGACTCATTCTCGCTAATGTGAGGGCGAGGAAGAAGCCTGAGGGTTGGGGAGCGATGCAGTATCCGCAGCTGGTTTTAGGTATGCTTGGAATATTCGTTTATGTAGGTGTTGAAGTTGCGATCGGAAGTAACCTGGGCGAACTGCTCAGGCAAAAAGAATTCGGTTCCCTTTCCGC
>JACMKU010000133.1 GCA_014379965.1 Chitinophagaceae bacterium | reverse complement strand
TTTTTTCAAAATAAATTTTAGAAAATATCTTTCTGCCACTTCACCTCCCCTATCTCCACCTCGCCATATTGATTGTCCATGATCACATTCTCAATCTTTATAGACTGGTTCACTTTTCCAAAGTTTCGGAACGTGACAAGCCGCACAACAGTAGGAATCCTTCCCGGGTAATTGTAGTAGTCGTAGTAGTTTAATGAGATTTTGAACTTGCCTTCCATCGCTTCCCTGGATTGGTATTCGGCTGGTCCATGATGATACCCGTAATACATGTTATTCATGATACTGCCTGCTTTCCCAACTGGCTTGTTGTACGAGCACACTTGCCCACCCGGTTCTTTGATACTTAATTCTCCTAAGCTGCCCTTGTTACAATCGAGGACAATGCGAAGGTCTGCAGGCATTGGCTTAATCAACGCCGATGGAATCTTCGAAGTTTCTATTTGGTCCTTGTGCAAAGCAAGTATTGCATTCAGTTCAGTGAGCATCATTGCTTTTAATGGTCCCGCTAAATAAAGTTCGCCTACCCCATCCCTGGCGATCCCTGCATACAGCGTATCTACTGCTTCCTGCATTTGACCATCCTGGTATAATGCCCATGCTAAGTCCCTATAGGCGTAGAGGCTCGTGGGGGTTTCAGACAGCAGATTGCGGTAGATCTCGATCGCCCCTTTGAAGTCGTTCCAGCTTTCGAGTATATATGCCATGGCCTTAATCGCCTGGTAACTTCCATTGGCTGCCTCCGCTGCGTTCATGAGAATATCATTCGCCGCGTCACGTTGTCCAATTCCAAAGAAATATTGCGCCATATCGAAGTAGAATCCGGGCTCACCGCCATGGATTTTCTGAAGCGCATTGTACACTCTCTTTTTTTCGTGATCCATTGCGTCCTTGATTTCCTGGAGATATTCTACGTCTTCCATGTCGCGAAGACGGTAGCGACCATTACTCCTATAAAATGATTTTCCTTTTTTTGAGGTAATGATTATGGCCCCATTTGCTGCCCTACTGCCGTACAAGGTAGCTGCCTGGAAATCTTTGTAAACGGTGATGTTGTCGATGTCGCTCATGCTGATCAGGTTGTTCGGATTTCCGGATACGGGAATGCCATCGATGACGTATAACGGCTCACCATTGCCAGTGATTGATCTCGCTCCACGGATTGTGACATGATACTTTTCGGCATTACCCAGTTCATTATTGGTAACCACGTTAAGCCCGGCCACTCTTCCCTGTAGGGCCTGCTCTATGTTGTTGAATTGACTCAACCGTAAGCGATCACCATTTATTACAGACACAGCACCAGTCATATCTCGTCTTTTCGACATAGAATATCCTACTACCACCACTTCATCCATCGATTGCTCTCCGAAGAACCCAGAATTTCCAGTTAATGCTTTGGTTTCTGTGACGCCTGATTTTGCTACTTCATGTTCAGCGGCCGACCTGTTTATCCTGTCATTCTCGAAATCAAGCCGGTTCAATACTATCGGTGTAGCTGTAGCATCCCATGTTCTTATACGATGGTTGAATGGAACAACGAGCTGACTCAATAATTCAAACTCGTCGGCTTTCTTCAGCTCAGCTCTCTTGATACGAGAATCTTTTTTTACATAATTCATCTTTTCACAGATGGCCTTGAGCTCCTTTGGCGGGGCAATGTTATACGTGATATAGTCTTCGACCCTCTCTAAAACGATATATGCCGTATTTGGAGTTACTATCTTCTCATCTAGACCGAAATCAAGCCTTTCCTCCCACGTACCATTGCGAACTATCTCATTGAAATTACTCAGCATAACCACACGGTCGACGGGGCCATCGCCGCATTCGTTATCTGCCTGAATTGGTATCCTTTCAACGTGTTTGATCTTGTTATGAGTACCGTAATGAAAGTAAAGTGTATCACGCCAGGTGTTCATTGTCCCCACTATTCTAATGGGTGTACTGAGTTTATGGGGAAGAGAGGCCTTCGTAATTGTTTTCCCGGTGGCGGATGTGATCTTCAACAGCCAATAGTCAGCCTTGCTATTTACACTGATCGCATCACTAACATTCATCTTACTCAGGTCAATTACCTTTCCGCCACCAGTTCCAACCATTGCGGTCAATGCAACATTGTTTGCAATCGCTGTCGAATGCACCGCATACACCAGCGCACCGGTGTTCGGCTTCTGTTGCTTCCCGAAAGTATGGTTGCCGTCAGTGAATACCAGGTATATATCACTTTGCCCGTCGGAAAGGTCAATACATCCTAGTTGAGTGGCGCCTGAATATTCTTTCTTTTGAAGGAATTGATTCCATGTATTGTTTGAATTTATATTGAAGTAGGCCGTTTCCCGAATGCGATCATTGAACGTTACGATTTTCATGTCTTTAACTCCATGTGTAGAAATGAATTCCTTGAGAAAACTGATCTCCTTCGATAAATTCCTGTTAGACGTGGATTGAGATACGTCCCAGAACACAGTTAGCTGCCTCGCATCCACCTTATAGTCCTTATCGAAAGATGGGTTAAGGTTCATTACGAGACTCGTCTGTTGTCCACTTCGCTTCGTACAGTATGTTGTCATACTCTGCAGCGGAATAGAGAAAGAAATAGGGTTTCTTAAAAAAATATCCTTTGTGCTCCAGTTTAAGGAATGTTGTTGCTCACCACGATTAAACACTTTTTCCTCTATTATTCCCGGTAGAGTTGTCGGTAGTTGATCAGATTTTGCATGAATGCTTAATTTAAAATTATTCACGGCGTCCTTCACCAACATCGGCAATGCGTAGACCATGTTCATTTCTTCCCTTCGGAGAAGTTGATCAATCGTAAAGGTGACTTTCCTGGTCCCTTTTGCGGGCACAGGAAATATCCGGAGACTGTAGTGATCGGCGTAATCCATTGTCAGGAGCGCGGGATCGATTCGTTTTCCAACGATGGTATTGTAAGCGTTTGTAGCTTTCCATTTTTCTTCGATGGAACCGTCACGAAATTTTCCATCCAGGTCGAGTTGGAAGGCAGTGATAACCTGTTCAGGCTTCAGCTCAAATTGGTATAGACCTTCGATCGTCTGCGAACCAGGGTTATAAAATTCCAGTTCAACGAATGTTGTTGCCGTAAACTGATTTGCTTTTATATCTATTGAGCAGGATCTCAACTTCATGGGGTTGTCCCAGTGGCCACGCTGTGAATGAAGTGCGGGGCAAATAAAAGTAATAAGAAGTGCAATGATGATGAATCGCATAAGCCTGTGTTTGAAAGGAAGGATGCGTGGGTGTTAACGATTACATAAAGACGAAGGGATTTGCAGTTGCGATGTGTAATGGCTCTACCTCGTGCATCTAGTTGATGGCGTTAGAATGGGGAATTGGAAACGGGAATTGGTAAGGAAGAGATCGATATGCCCGATTCCTAATTCCTGATTCCCGACTTACACAGCTATGAATTACGAACACAAATCCTAAACTATGATATCAGCAATATTGGCAATTCTACTCACTTTCATCTTCCCATCAAGCGATTTGAAGATTGATGTGACATCCAGAAGAACATCAGGCGTTACCATATCAATCAACGAGAAATGGTGGCTCACTAAGATGCACGAAAAAAAGGGTATGAGAGCCGTCCATACCAGAAAAGCTTTCATCAAATTCAATGAAGCTGAAGGAAGAGCAGGTGGAAATGGCGGGTGCAATTCATTCGGATCCACTATGAAGATTAAAGATGGTAGCATCCAATTTACCAACCTTATCTCAACGGAGATGCACTGCGGAGACATACAGGCAGCTGAGGATGCTTTCTTCCGTCTGCTGCAGACCGCCAATCGGTTTATCATAAAGGATGAAAGCCTAACCTTATTTAACTGCGACCAACTTATACTCGAGTTTACATTGGATAAACAGGCTTAATAAGGATGGATTAAAAACGGATGCCCTCAATGTCGATTTCGCGAATGTACCAATAGGATGGATCGCTCCCCTGGTCGAGTATCACCTTCCATTCCCCTTCGAATGTATTCTCAAGGCGGCTCATTACACCGACAACCGAATACCTGCCAGTTACGCTGCATATTTTTTCCTCGACCTTGCATTCCTTTACTTCGAGATCGGTGATCACGAGATCATCATAGATAATTTTAAATTGGTTGATAACATTCTTCAGATCCTGCGCTGTCGAAAATACGTGTTCATTGAGCCGGAGGTTGTGCTCCCGGTAATGATGCATCCATTCCAGCGGCTCCTTCTCCAGGATTATCCTCATGCAATCATCCGCCGCAATTCTGGTATTATCATAGACAGGATCGGGGTGAAATTCATCATAGATGAACCCCTGTATCATCCCTGGAATGCTCATGTCGGTCATCTCATATTCGAAAAGCTCCTCCGTAGTAAACCGGTACAACTCCCTGTTGGTGATGTTGGGACTGCACACATCCAGGGTGATCGAATATTTCTCAAGATGATTTGACAGCCTTTTCCATGCCGCATCGATTTCATCGTCGGCAATCGTAGTTACCAAAGGAAAATCTTCGGGCCTTCCGATCTTGTCGAAGACCTTTATATAAACCGGGTTCTCGAACTGCCTTTCAAACTCCATGATATTATTCAGGAAGCGGTTTTCAATATCGGGCGGTATTTCGTTGTCGTCATCACCTCCTGATTCAAACATTGCTCCCTTCTCCAGCATCAGTTTCATTTTCAGGAAATCATTTTCCGCCTTGAGTTTGTCTTGTATGTCCAGGTGAGAAAATTCATTTGACATATAAAATTTCTTTGATCGTTAATAATTCGGTTGACGATCAAATGTCGATTGCGTGATGTTACATTACAAGTGGAAAAAACGATTTATAAAGTTAAAATAACTTTCCCTGCTCCCCAGGTCTACGGAAGCTTGTTGTGTCGAGAGCCCAGCGATCCTGATCAAGGTTATACAATTTTCCATATTTCCGATATTGCTGACTGATGATCTGCGCAACACTCCCCTCTCCCCGCATGCGTACACCCCAGCGGGTATCGTTTACCTTTCCATCATGACTATCCTCTATCATGTGCCATACTTTATCCGCGCGATCAGGAAAATTCTTATATAGCCAGTCATGAAAAAGAAATTTTATAGCGCCGTTCAATCTTATAAAAGTATAAGCTGTAAAAGTCGCGCCCACTTCCGAGGCCGCCTTCATGATTCGCTGCATCTCATGGTCATTCAAGCCCGGTATCATGGGGCCAAGCATCACTCCAGTCGGTATGCCTGCTCCACTCAATTCCTCTATTACCTTCAATCGTTGTTTCGCCGTGGTGGTACGAGGCTCCATCACACGCCTTAGATCTTCATTGAAAGTAGTGACCGACACCATCGCCGACACCAGGTTCTTCTTCGCCATTTCGGTAAGCAGGTCCTTATCCTTGATGATCCAGGAGTTCTTTGTGAGTATACCCACCGGTTGATTAAACTCATTACACACTTCGAGCAATCCCCTGGTGAGCCTGTACTTTTGTTCGGCAGGTTGGTAACAGTCCGTGTTGCCGCTAAGCATGATCGGTAGACATTCCCATTTGGGATGCATGAATTCCTTGCGAAGCAATTTGGGCGCATTCATCTTAACGATGATCTTGCGTTCGAAGTCGAGGCCTGCGCTATATCCCCAATATTCGTGTACGTTTCGCGCATAACAATAAATGCATCCATGCTCACAACCCGCATAGGCGTTCATACTATAGGCCATGTTCAGATCAGGACTTTCTACGCGATTGACAATCGTCTTTGATTGCTGTTCGATATATTGTGTGGGCTCATTGGTATCTGACCAGTCGTCGATCCCCTCAACGTGCTCTCTTGTTCGCTCGTCCTTCAGAAACCTGTTCTTTGTATTGAATTGGGCGCCACGGCCTTGCATGTATGAGGGGCCGGATGAGTTTGCATCTGAGTTATCTGCTTCCGAATTATTGCCCGGTTGTATAGGTTGCCTGGCGGGTCGAAGCTTTAAATGATCCTGTGGTAGTTTTTCCGACATCGAATGCTGTGGTTTTTAAAAAGGAAAATTTGACCGCAGATTATCATGATGGCTATGATTCACGCGGACAATTAGACCGGTGATTGACATTATTGCCATGATAACGCGGATAATTACACTGCTGATGGTCATGATGCACATGGTTAGGCGGATAAACAGACCGCTGATGGTCATGATGGTCATGATTTACGCGATTAGCCCGATGATTGTGAAGTTGGTCATGATCTTAAGCGGATATACTTGTTGACAATCCTACCCATCATAGTAAATCATGACAATCCGCGGTCAATTTTTATCATGATCTAGGGGATAAAAAAAAGGAGAACAGGAACTCCCCTCAAATCCTTCTTCACCATTCCTTCCTGTACTCCTTTACGCACTGACCCTCTCCGCTTGTATTTTAATCTGGTGAGTTATCCAAACAACTCTCCCTGTTTCGTATTAACCGGTAGATTCTGAAATTGCAACCTCTCGGCTACCTGGTAGTTCATTTCACCGACCGGTCTTTTTAATAGCAACATCTTATCGGCAATGAACCTTCCTGTGAAATGGCGATGGCTATATTCGAGCCATCCTTTCTCATACTGCCACGGCTGAAGCTTACGCGCTATCGGGAGAAAAGGTTCCATCATAAAATGAGGCTTATTCTCATCATTCAATTTCATTAACCTCTGTCCCTCATGCCGTATCTCCTTCAATAGACCTTGCACTGGCAATTTGGAAACCACGTTAATAAAGATGGTATGAGAAGGAAAACTACCGAAGTCTTTTAGCTCCACCTTAAAGGGCGGGTACCCCATTGCCACCGACTTTAATCTATTGACTATGCGCTCCTCCATCATCTCATACTGCAGAAACTTCACAAGCGCAATATGTGGCTTGACCCACTTCGCATTCGGAAGGCGGTACTTCTCCCCGAATTCTTCTTTCACCTTGACGATCCTGTTCCACAGCTCCTCGTGCGGACTCAACACCAACAAATACTCATATACACGGTAGCCCGGTATAGTATTAATTATTGTTTTCATCGTATTCGCATTTTGTCCAGATTCCATCACCTAATTTCTTAGCATAAATTTACTAAGTTATTTAGTTTTTACCAAAAATATTTACCAACTTTATGGAAAAATAAAAGGTATGGAGGGTGAAGAATTTTATGGCTCGGCCTACAAAGGCTCCAAGAAGTTTACTCAACAGGAGGTGAAGTCAGCAAACGCAACAGGCTTCGGCGCGGCGGCCGACGATTACATGGAACGCGGAATCGATCTTAACGAACACCTGATCAAGAACAAGCCTGCGACCTATTTCTTCAGGATGAAGGGTGACGCTATGAAAGAAGCAGGCATTTTCGACAACGATGTGCTCGTAGTCGATCGTTCCCTTAAGCTGGCGAATGGTAAGATCATCGTCGCCGTCCTCAACGGAGAACTATTGGTGCGTCGCTTCCATAAGAATTTCACGTCGGCATTCCTGATACCGGAGAACAACAGGTATAAGACTATTAACCTCGCGGAGTTTACGGAGTTTACGATGTGGGGGGTGGTTACCTACGTCATCCACGCTGTTTGACTTGGGCCCCCTCGCTCCCGCTCTGTTTCTCGCTCCTGTTTCTGTTCCTGTTTCTAATTTGTAATGAGGAAGAGATTCAGAAATAGCGATGAGAGAGAGGAACAGAAACAG
>JACMKU010000132.1 GCA_014379965.1 Chitinophagaceae bacterium | reverse complement strand
GCAAATGCTAACAATGCACCGAAATAATACTGCCAAAAGTCAGGCATAAAAAAAATCCGCCATTTGGCGGATTTTTTTTTGACAACATCGGAGCTATTTCTTCCTAAGTTTCACTGCTTCGGTTACATCACCGAGGCTGCTAAACTTCACACTGTACTTCTTTTCTTTCTGCTCCAACAATACACGATAGCTTGTGCCCTCGTGATTTGTGATTTCTTTCACTTCGATGATCACAGCTTGCGCGTAGCGATTGCTAACAGACTGCATTACCAACAGTGGAAGTTGGTTGTAGAAGAGGTTGCGGACAGTGCCCAGCAATTCGCCATCCTTGCTGAAATAAGCTTCGGCGCGAATGCCCCCGAGGGTAAAGGCAACTTTCTGGTGACTGTCATCGACTTTGGTCCACTTTACATTTTATGCACCGGCGAACTGCCTGGTGAAAACTGCTTCTGTGCGGGGATCGCTGTCAGTCCCGCTTGCGAGTAAAGGTGCTGTTGCTCCAGCAAGTACTACTGCGAATGTTACGAGTAAATTTTTCATGATGAAAGGTTTAATGATAAATGATTCCTGGTTTACGAAACGAAATTATGATTGGTTTTTACTATGTTTTAAAAGAAATGGATTAGCGGAGTGGTGTGTTAACACATTCTAACAAATGCTTCGCGTAAAGAAAAGCCCCGTCCCGCTTATCGGATAACGGGGCCTGTTTTACCACACACCAAAACTAACTGCCTATTGAGAGATTTATGCTTTAGTTGTCTTTTGATACACAGTCCAGCTGCTGCCGGAAGTTGACTTCAACACGATCTTCGCGTCTGCATTCTCGAGCGTGATATAATAACCTGTACCGTCGTTGTTTGACAATTCGAACAGGTCGGAGATCCAATAGTTATTGTATCCTTTCTTCAAGCTGCTCTGCAGGCTGATCGGGAGGTCAATTGAACTTATGTACCTGGTCATTCCTAGTAATTCACCTTCTGTGCTGAAGAATGCGGTTACGTGCTGATCGTTGTAAACGAAGGCAGCTTTGAAATAATTCTCGCCGCTGGTCCAGCTTACTTCCTTTGCGCCTGCAAACTCTGTTTTAAAGGCGTCTAATACTCTTGAACTAACTTCTACTTCCCTGGCAAAAGAGCTTAATGTGCTCAGTGCGATTGCCAGCGTGATGATGATCTTTTTCATTTCTATTAATGGTTTTGATTTTGTTTCAAAAAATTTCTGTCGCTTAATACGACGACACAAATGTAGATTAGGTTACACCCTGCTACAAGTGAATTGTGACAGATGGGTGACTTTGTTAAACATGCTTAACAGGTAGTATATAACCCGAACCGCACAACCTTTCTTTGTAACCACCTGTAACAGAAATGTATCGGATACGAACACTTATTTGGAAATCTCAATTAATATTTAGATATTTGTCTAAATATACAATGAGTCAATTGCATTTATGAATACAGTTTTCAAAGCTTTAAATGACGCAACACGTCGCCAAATACTCGAATTGCTTCATGAAAAGGACCTCACGGCAGGCGAAATTGCCCAGCAATTCAATATATCCTGGCCAAGCATTTCGCATCATTTGGATCTTTTGAAACAGGCGAAACTGGTCACATCTGAGAAAGATGGTCAATATGTCTATTATTCGCTTAATACGACTGTAGTCGATGACCTATTAAAATGGTTCCTGCACTTTAAAATGAAAAAAAAGTGATTATGAAAAAGATACTACACACGATCACGCGCGTCGTATTCCTTATTCCTCTTGTTTACCTGCTGGCAGTCTGGCAGAAATTACCCGCGCGTATCCCCATGCACGCAAACCTGAATGGAGAGGTGGACAGATATGGAAATTCAACAGAATTGGTAATTATGATCTGCATACTTACCATGATTAATATTGGCACCTACCTGTTGTTGTCTAATGTACACCGCTTCAGCCATTCCAAGTACAGTGACATGAATAAGGAAAGCATGCAAAGGATGGCATCCGCGGTCAGCATCTTCATCGCAGGCATACAGTGCACATTCATCTACAGTGCTCTCACAGATTTTTCATCGATACTGTCCGGCGTTCTCTTTTCGGCAGTTGGGCTACTCTTTTCATTCATGGGCAACTATATGTATAACATCAAACCCAATTATTTTGCAGGTTTCCGCATTAGCTGGACGCTGAAAAATGAAGACAATTGGAGAAAGACACATCATTTCGCAGGTAAGCTCTGGTTCGTTGGAGGACTCCTGGTTGCACTGATCTGTCTCTGGTTACCCTTTAAACTTAGCCTCATCGTATTCCTAACAATAATGTCCTTACTGGTAATATTCCCATTCATCTATTCTTACCGGATACATCGCAAGGTTAATAGTGAGGGTTTAAGAGTTTAATAGTTTAATAGTTTAATAGTTTAATAGTTTAATAGTTCATTTAACCGAGGGCACGATCCTATATTGCAACGTCAAATTAAAAGACTCTTAAACTCTTAAACTCTTAAACCCTTAAACCCTTAAACCCTTAAACTCTTAAACTCTTAAACTCTTAAACCCTCAAACCCTCAAACCCTTAAACTCTCAAACCTTCAACCCCGCAATCACCCACCAACGACTATGAATTATCTCGCCCATGCACATCTTTCCTTTCACGATTCGGGAGTATTGGTGGGAAATATGATCAGCGATCATGTAAAAGGGAAGAAAAAATTCGATTATCCCAATCCCATTCAGCAGGGAATAACCTTGCATAGAATCATCGACACATACACAGACGGGCATCCGGCCACAAATGAGGCTAAAGAATTCTTCCGGCCGCACTATCGTCTTTACAGCGGCGCATTTGTGGACGTCATTTATGATCATTTTCTTGCATTGGACGAAGAAGAATTTCCCGGAAGCCGGCTCTTCGATTTTTCACAGGAAGTATATGCGGGGCTGTCTGATTACAAGCAATGGCTGCCGGAGAGATTTGGCGCGATGTTACCATCGATGATCATGCACAATTGGCTCTACAACTACCGTACTATGGGCGGAATTGAGAAAAGCCTGCAGGGTGTGGCTTATCGCGCCGCCTATATCCATGAAAGCCACACTGCGTTTCTTTTATTTGAAAAGCACTACCAACCATTACGGGAGTGCTATCGTCAATTCTGGGCAGATGCCAAGCCCTATACGTGGAAACAATACGAAGCAATAAAAGACACCTTTTCCGCGCGGTAGGGCAGTGGCTATTTCCGAATCCATTATTTTTGCAAATATTTTTATGAAAAGAAAGCTGATTCTCACATTTACGGCCGTTGCACTTGTATTAGTGACTTTTGGCCAGGCCAATTTGCCCGCTATCGATAAGTCCCCTATGGATATGAGCTATTACCCGGAGAACTATCCAGTGCTGAAGATCCGGGATAAGGCCACTGAGCCGTTAGTGGCCCGTGTGCTTTATAGCCGGCCAAAGAGAGAGGGACGAACTATCTTTGGTGGGCTGGTTGAGTATGGTAAAGTATGGAGACTGGGTGCAAATGAGGCGACAGAGGTGGAGTTTTACAAACCTGTAAATATTGCGGGTAAGAAAATCGCCAAGGGCCGGTACACGCTTTATGCTGTAATCAATGAGACCTCATGGACGTTTATCCTCAACAAAGACACGGATACATGGGGATCGTTTAAGTATGATCCGTCTAAGGATGTCGTTCGTGTAGACGCACCTGTGCAAAAGTCGACTGAGATGATCGATTCAATGGCGATGTTTTTTGAAAAAACCAATGGCAGTATTCAACTTGTTGTTGCCTGGGAGAATATCAAAGCGGCGATGCCGATAACTCTTTAACGAACCACGTATGAAATGTCCCGGGCGTCTATTGATTCTAACAATACTGGTAGGCACCTTCTATTCGTGCCGGGAGAAGCAAGACCAAAGCACTGATCAGCCCGCCAAGGATTCAAATAATATTATAGTTAACAATGAAAACACGATAAATCCTTTTGCACCCGTAGACGTATCGCCTATGGACATGAGTTATTATCCCGTTGAATACCCCAAGCTGAAGATGGCGAACAACAACATACCCGCTCCTGTTGTACGGGTTGTTTACAGCAGGCCACATCTTCAAGGCCGGCATCTCTTCCATGAAGTATTGAAGTATGGTGAAAAATGGCGTCTTGGTGCCAATGAATCCACCGAATTGGAATTATATCGCGATGTAACCGTCAATGATACTCGAGTGAAGGCAGGCAGGTATACTCTTTATGCAGTTCCCGATTCAGCAAGCTGGACCATTGCATTTAATTCTAACATCGATTCCTGGGGACTAAAACAGGATACTACAAGGGACGTTCACCGATTCCAGGTTTCCGCCGTGCACAACCATAGTGGTCCAAGTATCGAATATTTCACGATCGTTTTTGAAAAGACGACAACAGGCGCTGACATGATAATGGCTTGGGGAGATGTAATCGCCCGGCTTCCCCTGAGCTTTAAGTAAAGGCAAAAGCTTACGCCCGCTCCAGCAATTATTTTCGATATTTACAGCTATGTGTGGAATTGTCGGCATCATACAACCCCGCCCTGGTCGGTTCACTAAAGAGGTATTGAAAAAGATGACTGTCTGCCTCGCCCATCGCGGGCCCGACGGGGATAAGGTCTGGGAGAATTCCAATGGAAAGGCTCTGTTTGGACACCGCAGGCTTGCCATCATCGATCTCGCTCCCGCTGCCAGTCAGCCAATGCACTACATGGATCGTTACACCATCATCCACAATGGTGAAATATACAACTACATAGAGCTAAAAGAAGACCTTCGCCAAAAAGGATATTCGTTTCAAACGCATTCTGACACCGAAGTGATACTGGCCGCATACGACCATTATGGAGATGAGTGCGTTGAACATTTCGATGGGATGTTCGCCTTCGCTATCTGGGACGAGGAAGAGCAGGAATTGTTCGCGGCCCGGGACAGGTTTGGAGAGAAGCCGTTCTATTATTGCCTGGATAAAGATGCCTTGATCTTTGCATCAGAGCTTAAGGCAATTTGGGCGGCTGGGGTAGAACGTGTGTCCAATCTCAAGCTCATCTTTAATTTCATCACCATTGGGTATACGGATAATCCGGCGCGACCCGAAGAAACCTTCTTTGAAAACGTCGTTAGGCTTCCAGCTGCATCGCGACTGTTTTATACACCCTCCTCAAATGAACTTGAGATAGAGAAGTACTGGAACATCGACCTGGACAGGCAACAATCGGCAATTGACGACGAAGAAGCGATTGAAAAATTTACCGATCTATTTTCGCAATCGGTGAATCGGCGACTTCGTAGCGATGTTCCCATTGGCACAAGCTTAAGTGGTGGGTTAGATAGTTCGTCAGTGGTAGCAGTCGCTTCCACGATGAGTGAACAGATGTCCCCGCCACTTGCCTCATTTACCGCAAGATTTCCCGGATTTTCAAAAGACGAGTCGCATTACGCGAATATTGTAACTACACGGTTTGGTCTCAAGGCCCACTACGTCGACATTACCGTAGATGATTTTGTAAATGACTGGGAAATATTCCTTCATCACCAGGAAGAGCCCTTTGGGTCTGCGAGTGCATATGCACAGTACAAAGTGTTTGCGCTGGCAAAAGATCACGGGATAAAGGTATTGCTCGACGGCCAGGGCGCCGATGAGACTCTCGCCGGTTATAGCAAGTATTATAAATGGTATTGGCAGGAATTGTTTCAGCAGCGAAAGCTTATGAAGAGCAACGAGCTGAAAGCGGCTGCGGGCCTTGGAGTTGCTGAGAAGTTTAGGTCTAAAAATGTTATTGCAGCCCTGTTTCCAGATATAGCATCCGTTATCCTTGAGAGACAGTACCTCGTAAATGCGTTGCGCCACGAGGATCTTACACGCGACTTTATCAGGCGACAAAGCCAGGAAGCGTACTATAGCACGCCTTCCAATTTCGACCTGAACGGCGCACTTTATTTTAATACCTGTGTGCATGGCCTTGAAGAGTTGCTAAGGCATGCGGATCGAAATGCAATGGCGCATGGGCGAGAGGTTCGGCTACCGTTCCTTAATCATCACCTTGTCGAGTTTATTTTTTCCCTCCCCTCTCACTTCAAGATTCGAAAGGGTTGGACGAAGTGGCTGCTTCGTCAGAGCATGAGTGACAAGCTTCCATCAGAAATAACGTGGAGAAAGGACAAGGTAGGATTTGAGCCGCCTCAGAAAGAATGGATGGAAGACCCGCGAGTGAGGGAGATGGTGCAGGAAGCACGTAGAAAGCTGGTCGATCAAAGAATTCTAAGAAGCGGCATCCTCGAAAAGCCCCTGTCTGCGAATAATGCCCATGAAGGCAACAATTATGACTGGAGATACCTCGCGGCAGCAGCGTTCTTGTGAAGGGCGTTCACAGTCGTCATTGCGAGCGAAGCAAATGGGTTAAGAGTTACTGATACCAGAAACTTACTTCTCCCGCCTCCCGCCTCCTGACTTATGCCTACTCTCGCAAAAAAAAGCCGTTCCGAAATCTCGGAACGGCTTGGACCTGTTCACCAATGCTGCAAAAGTTTATCGTCTATTCGTTACGACTACTAATTTATTGAGAGTCTACTCACGCCTCACGCCTCCCGCCTAGCGTCTCCCGTCTAACGCCTCTCTCGCACCTAGAGGTCTGCTCTCTTAAATTTCTCAGTCTGCTCCAGGTTACCATAGACGTCAGATTTCACCACGTACCAATTCTTCTCATCTTTGAGAGTAACCAGGAAACTTACCTCGTTAGGTGAAGTAACCTCTGTGATCCCGAATATCTCACGTGTACCATACTTCTTCTTCAACCTGGAAACGATATTGGGAAGAAGTTGTTTTTCTCCATAATACCTCATTGTCTTGATCAAACCGCCTTCCTGGTCGTACTGTGCACGTACCTGGATCTCATCGATCTTGAAATTAGCCTGGTAGTAGTTTTCATACTCGTGCCAGGTGACTTCCTGGGCTTTGTCGAAAGTTTCTTTGAATGCTTTCAAAACTTTTTCATTTACTTCGGAAGGGATATGAGTTGCACCGGCAACTATGCTTACGAGTAAGGAAACAGATAGGAGTAATTTTTTCATGGCTTTGCGTTTAAATGATAAATGAATAACTAACTCCAAATTACCTTTACCAATTGCATAAGGCAAGGAGATAACAGCCCGGCGGCAATTGTGGTCAAACCGAAGAAAGGGCTACAAAATTCAAATCCGTACCGAAGGCGGCAAATCTTTACCTGAATAATCAATTTATCTTTGCGAGCCATGATTCCTCTCCATCGTTAACCTAATGTTAAGCAACCTTACGGGTTGGATGAATGGCAATCATAGCATTAAGCAATTGTCTGATATTTCACATCTTTGCACCTAATTATTAGAAACTACATGAAAATCGCGACTAAGTTTATACATGCCGGGACAGAACCCGATCCATCTACAGGCGCCATCATGACTCCTATCTATCAGACCTCTACCTACGTACAGGAGGCACCCGGTAAGAATAAGGGATATGAATATGCCCGTTCGCAAAACCCCACGCGTAAGGCACTCGAAGAGGCTCTTGCTATCATAGAAAACGGGAAGTTCGGCCTCGCCTTCGGTAGCGGAGTTGCTGCCACTGATGCCGTCATTAAATTATTGCAGCCCGGGGACGAGGTGATTGCAGGTAATGACATGTATGGAGGTACATACAGGCTCTTCACAAAGATCTTCGCCAAGTTCGGTATCAAGTTTCTTTATATAGATATGCATGATGCCGCTAATGTAAAGAAGCACATGACCTCGAAGACCCGGCTCATTTGGGTGGAGACACCTACGAATCCGCTGATGAATATTTGTGATATAGCTGCCATCAGTGCGCTCGCCAAGACACAGAAGGCGCTCGTTTGCGTGGATAATACTTTTGCCTCACCCTACCTGCAAAATCCGCTTGACCTCGGTGCCGACATCGTCATGCACTCCTCGACCAAGTATTTGGGTGGACATAGCGATGTGATCCAGGGCGGGCTGATCATGAACGATCCTGCGCTTCGGGAACAGCTATATTTCATTCAAAAGAGTTGCGGCGCTGTTCCAGGGCCGATGGACTGCTTCCTGGTATTGAGAGGTATAAAGACCTTGCATGTGCGCATGAGACAACATTGTGAGAATGGTGCGATCATCGCCAATTGGCTTCGGGAACATGCAAAGGTCGGAAAGGTATACTGGCCCGGGTTTACGGATCATCCCGGACATGACATTGCCAAGAAGCAGATGCGTGACTTCGGCGGAATGTTGAGTTTTACTCTTCGCGACGATAGCGTTGAAAATGCGAGGAGACTTCTTTCTTCCACGAAGTTATTTGCATTGGCGGAAAGTCTTGGCGGTGTTGAATCTCTGATAAACCATCCAGCTTCAATGACGCACGCGTCTATACCAAGTGAAGAACGTTTAAAGTATGGTCTTACTGATTCGCTTATCAGGCTGAGTGTCGGAATCGAAGACGCAGGCGATCTTATCGATGACCTAAAACAAGCCATTGGTTAAGCTGATATGATAAGAGAGACTCTATTTGCCTGCCTCGTTACATTATCTATAGTCGCATTATCATGTAACGCGCAGAAGGATCAGCAACCCGACCCGGTTGGCCGATATATTCAGCAACGCGGAGATAGCATTTATAAGAGTGGTGAGGTGCCGGGAATGCTGGTTAGTATTTTGCGAAACGGGCAACGGCAGTACTTCAATTTCGGATATGCAGCACCCGATAATAAAGTTCCATTCGACTCTGCAACCATTTATGAAATCGGAAGTATCACAAAGACATTCACTGCCTACGTGCTCGTTGCTGTATTGATGGAGAAAGGCATCAGCGATACCAGCAAAATACTTCCTTACCTGCCTGATAGCGTTCAGCGAAACACATCGCTGAGTCACATAAGTTTTCTGAGCCTGATGAATCATAGTTCGGGGTTGCCGCGACTCCCATCTAATATTGATATGGTGAATGATCCTATGGCGCCGTATGATCATTATACAGAAGGCCAACTGTATACGTACCTCAAGTCGGCCACGCCCACGACCAACGGTGCCAGCGCATATTCAAATCTGGGCGCAGGACTGGCGGGAGTATTAGCCGCACGAATAGCCGGTGCTTCATATGAGACGTTGCTTGATAAACATATGTTCCAACCATTCGGATTGAAGCGACACTCCGACGAATCTATCGCGGCCGAGGAACATAAAGCACAGGGACACTTCGATATCATGAAGTCTAACTACTGGAAGGCAGATGCACTGGCCCCGGCGGGCACATTGAAATGCACTTCGGCGGAAATACTCACCTATTTCCAGTCGATGATAAACCCTCCAACTGCCGCATCCAGGCAAATTGTTGATACGCTTTTGCGCCCAACGTTGACCGTGCTTCCGTCTATGCGAGTATGCAGGGGATGGTTTACAGTGGGAGCTGATAGTCTAAAAGTCTACTGGCACAATGGAGGCACCTACGGCTTCTCCACCTTCGGAGCGTTTAATCGGGAGAAGAATGTGGCGGTAAGCATTGTAATTAATAAGTTTGACCACAATCCCATTTCGGATGAGTTTGGACTTATGATTATGCAGAAACTCCTACAATAGGTCGTTTAACGTTTAACGTTTAAGGGTTTAACGTTCTTAAAGCCGACGAGTTCCTATTGGGTTTGACGCTTCCGGTTCAAAGAAATTTCTATATCGTTTTAAAGTCTCTGATTGCAGAACGTTAAACCCTTAAACATTAAACGTTAAACGCCGTTGCCTAAATCACAGTAACCGTTAATGTTTAGTGGCATGGCAATCCGTCTATTACCTTGGAATTTGGATAGAATATGGGGCAGTAATTCCACGCACATCGGTTAGTTTTTCTATAGCAAATCGACGCAACCCTTTCATGTAGCGGATTTCACTGCTGGCACAGATTTGGTAAATTTTATCCTGGGAAATTGAGTCGGGGAACAGATCACATTTTAAATTCTTTACCATGCTTTACATTATAGCGGTCATTTTACTTATCGGCTGGGCGCTTGGATTTTTCGCTTTTGGGGCGGGACAATTGATTCATGTCTTGCTAGTGGTCGCTATTATTGCGATCTTGCTACGATTGATCAGGGGCGACAGGGTCGTCTGATCTCTATGGCATGACAAAGAAAGCCCTTAAAGAATTTCTTGACAGGAAGGTTGATCAATATAATCAACCTTTTTTTATTAAGGATGACCCTATTTCCATTCCTCATCAATTTTCAAAAAAACAAGATATAGAAATCGCCGGCTTCTTTGCCGCTATATTTTCGTGGGGTAACCGCACTACAATTATCAACAAAAGCAAAGAATTG
>JACMKU010000008.1 GCA_014379965.1 Chitinophagaceae bacterium | reverse complement strand
TGCGTATTTACGATGGTTCTAACAACCTCGTGCACACAGAATACAGAACAATTGATGGAAATTTCGGACTGGTGTACAACCTGACGAATGTTCAGGGTTTACCAACATTCGAAGTTGCCGATAACTCAGGAAATGTTCGTACGATCAAGTATTAATTATAGCCTAACCTGTAAATGAGAAAGCCCTGTCGAATGACGGGGCTTTTTTTTTCAAATACATGGGCCACGAAGTCACGAAGGTTCTAAGAAGGACACGAATTTTAATAACTTTCAAGACAAACAGATTTCTGGCTTCTGACTTCTGGCTTCTCAAATTCTCAATTCTCAACTACATATTCCTCCGATACTGCCCACCCACTTCAAACAACGTCTTCGTTATCTGACCCAGCGAACAAACCTTGCAAGACTCCATCAGCTCTTCAAAAATGTTCTTGTTTAACACCGCTGCCTCCTGAAGGGCGTTCTGATGAACTGCTGCCTGTTCACCATGAAAGGTATGAAGCGCACGCAACATCTTGATTTGATACTCTTTCTCCTCTGTTGTTGCCCTGATAACTTCCCTTGGCACGACCGTAGGAGAGCCCTTGGAACTTAGAAATGTATTCACTCCGATAATGGGGTACTCGCCAGTATGCTTCAGTGTTTCATAATAAAGACTTTCTTCCTGGATCTTTCCGCGCTGGTACATGGTTTCCATAGCGCCCAAAACTCCCCCGCGTTCGGTGATCCTGTCAAACTCTGTAAGAACAGCCTCTTCAACCAGCTCAGTAAGCTCCTCGATGATAAAAGACCCCTGAATCGGATTCTCGTTTTTAGCAAGGCCCAACTCCTTATTGATGATTAACTGGATGGCCATCGCCCGGCGCACTGATTCTTCGGTAGGGGTGGTGATCGCTTCATCGTAAGCGTTGGTATGAAGTGAATTGCAATTATCGTAGATCGCATACAATGCCTGGAGCGTTGTGCGGATATCATTAAAGTCAATCTCCTGCGCATGGAGGGAACGGCCGGATGTCTGAATGTGATATTTTAACATCTGACTTCTGGCATTGGCGCCGTATTTATTCTTCATGGCCTTTGCCCATATCCTACGTGCAACACGTCCGATCACCGAGTATTCAGGATCGATTCCATTGCTGAAGAAGAAAGAAAGGTTTGGCGCAAACTCGTTGATGTTCATGCCACGACTGAGATAGTATTCCACGTAAGTGAAGCCATTGGCAAGCGTGAAAGCGAGCTGCGAGATGGGATTAGCACCCGCTTCTGCAATATGATATCCCGAAATAGATACGGAATAGAAATTCCTGATATTGTTATCGATAAAATATTGCTGAACGTCACCCATCAATCTCAACGCGAATTCGGTTGAGAAAATACAGGTGTTCTGCGCCTGGTCTTCTTTTAAGATATCAGCCTGAACTGTGCCACGCACCTGTAGCAATGTTTCAGCTTTGATCTTTTCGTAAACATCCTTTGGCAAAACCTGGTCGCCGGTGGTTCCGAGGAGCATCAATCCTAATCCATCATTGCCCTTTGGCAGCGGACCCTGGTAATGAGGCCGCTCGGCTTTAAGGTCTTTAAAGATCTTTTCGAGTTTCGCTTCAACTTCTTTTTCCAAACCGTTCTTACGGATATAAACTTCACACTGCTGATCAATGGCAGCATTCATGAAATAACCCAGAAGCATAGGAGCCGGACCATTGATTGTCATTGATACCGATGTTCTCGGATCCGCAAGATTGAATCCGCTGTACAATTTCTTGGCATCATCAAGGCAACAAATGCTTACACCAGAGTTTCCAATCTTACCATAGATATCAGGACGGTAGTCAGGATCATTTCCGTAAAGCGTAACGGAATCAAACGCTGTCGATAATCGCTTGGCAGGGGTGGTAAGACTTACATAGTGAAATCTTCTGTTGGTGCGCTCTGGCCCGCCTTCGCCGGCGAACATTCTTGTTGGATCTTCACCTTCACGCTTGAATGGATAGATCCCGGCAGTGTAGGGAAACTCGCCCGGAACATTCTCCTGAAGGCTCCACTTTAGCAGGTCACCCCAGGCTTCATATTTTGGAAGCGAGACTTTAGGGATCTGCAAATGTGATAACGATTCGGTGTGGGTCTGAATTCCAATCTCTTTGTCGCGAACCTTGAACTTGAAAACAGGACCCTTATACTGTTGAGTCTTTTTCGGCCAGTCTTCCAGTAGCTTCCAGTTTTTCGGATCAATTTCCAACTTAAGCTTTTCAATTTCAGATTCAAGCTGTGATAATAGTGACGTTGAGGTAGAATTACCTTTTGGCGCGGACGTGTCCGCCGGAGCCTTGGAGGAGGCGGAGAGATGTTCAATTGTCTTATTGATGGCGAATAGCTTTTGGGCAATGGCGCTTTGCTCCAGCACCCATGCATCATAGGCTCTGTTGTTCTCTGAAATTTCGCTGAGGTATCGGGTTCTGTTAGGCGGGATGACAAATACCTTTTCAGACATCTGGTGAGTGATCTGAAAAGTAGAATTTAATTTAGCTCCTGTCTTTTCTCTTATTTTATCAACGATCTGTTTGTAGAGTTGATTTGTGCCGGGATCGTTGAACTGGCTGGCGATGGTTCCAACAACCGGGAGCTTGTCATCGTCCGCATCCCACAACTGGTGATTGCGCTTGTATTGCTTCTTCACATCGCGCAGCGCATCCATAGCGCCTCGCTTGTCGAATTTGTTGATGCAGACGATATCGGCAAAGTCGAGCATGTCTATTTTCTCGAGCTGTGTGGCGGCGCCGTATTCCGGCGTCATTACATACAGGCTTGCATCGCAATAATCGGTGATCTGCGTATCGCTCTGACCAATGCCGCTTGTCTCAAGAATAATGAGGTCATACTTCGCAGCTTTAAGGATGTCCACCGCATCTTTGATGTGCTTGCTCACTGCAAGATTGCTTTGCCTG
>JACMKU010000131.1 GCA_014379965.1 Chitinophagaceae bacterium | reverse complement strand
GATTCGCCTACGACGATGTCGTAATC
Organism: Chitinophagaceae bacterium; assembly: GCA_014379965.1. GTDB lineage: Bacteria > Bacteroidota > Bacteroidia > Chitinophagales > Chitinophagaceae > VBAT01. The sequence goes on along the minus strand of JACMKU010000131.1, from coordinate 9,652 downwards.
CTCGACAACATCAACCTCACCATCGAAAAAGGTAAGACGATTGCACTCGTCGGCTCTTCCGGGGCGGGCAAGTCGACACTCGCGGACCTGGTACCCCGCTTCCACGATGTGACCGGTGGAGAATTACTTATCGACGGAGTGAACATCAAGGATTATTCCTTGCACTCGCTACGTGGATTAATGAGCATAGTAACCCAGGAACCCATATTATTCAATGACAGTATAACAGGGAATATTCTTCTTGGAAAAGAAAACGCCACTGAAGCGGAGATAATAGAGGCGGCCAGGGTGGCGAACGCGCATGACTTCATCACTCGCAAGGATCAGGGATATGTAACCAACATCGGCGATCGTGGCAGCAAACTAAGTGGTGGCGAGCGTCAGCGTCTCACCATCGCGAGAGCAGTCGTAAAGAATCCCCCGATACTCATTCTCGACGAGGCAACTTCCTCCCTCGATACCGAGAGTGAGAGACTGGTCCAGGATGCCATAAATAATATGATGCAAAACAGGACGAGCATCGTCATCGCTCACCGGCTATCGACCATACGTCATGCCGACGAGATCATCGTATTACAAAAAGGTAAAATCGTTGAGAGGGGAACTCATGAAGAGTTGCTCGCGCAGAATGGATTTTATAGGAAGTTGGTGGATATGCAGGAGGTGCGCTAGGAATGTAAAATGTAGAATTTAAAATATAAAATGAAAAAGTGGGACAGCTTGAGTATTAGATCGATCAGCATCTGTTCGAAGAATTAGGTGAGCACAATTCAAATGAATGATCCCCTTTTATATTTTATATTCTAGATTTTATATTTTACATTTTTAGGACTTCCCGGGAAATCACAAGTTTCTGAATCTCGCTCGTTCCTTCACCAATTGTACAAAGCTTGGAATCACGATAGAATTTTTCGACGGGAAAATCTTTGGTATATCCATATCCTCCAAATATCTGGACGGCATCATTTGCTGTTTTCACTGCCACTTCACTTGCATAGTATTTCGCCATTGCTGCCACCTTCGTTGCTTCCTTCTTCCTGTTCTTCAGGTCACACGCTTGCATCGTCAGCAATTCGGCTGCCTGGATCTCCGTAGCCATATCGGCGAGCTTAAATGAAATTCCCTGGAAGCTCGATATGGGTTTGTCGAACTGATATCGCTCCTGCGAATACTGGAGAGCCGCTTCATAAGCGCCCTTTGCAATTCCCAATGAGAGTGATGCTATGGAGATCCTTCCACCATCGAGTACTTTCATCGCCTGCTTGAAACCATCCCCAACCTCGCCAAGTCGCTGTGTATCGGGTATGCGGCAGTTCTCGAAAATCATTTCCGCGGTCTCACTCGCGCGCATACCGAGTTTATTCTCTTTCTTACCTGCGCTGAAGCCTTTCGTCCCCATTTCTATTATGAATGAGGTGCTATTATTCTTCGCCCTTGGTTCGCCCGTCCTGCAAATCACCACTGCCACATCACCACTCCTACCATGCGTGATCCAGTTCTTCGTTCCATTGATCACCCATTCATTTCCTTCCTTGGTAGCAGTGCACCGCATATTTCCCGCATCGCTTCCTGTGTTCGCTTCGGTAAGGCCCCAAGCCCCTATCCATTCGGCAGTTGCGAGCTTTGGAAGATATTTTTTCTTCTGTTCTTCATTGCCAAAGGCAAGAACATGACCAGTGCATAAAGAATTGTGAGCGGCGACACTCAGACCAATGGATCCGCAAACCTTCGACACTTCCTCTATCACCGTCTTGTACTCGAAATATCCCAATCCAGCTCCGCCATATTCTTCGGGTACAAAAACTCCCATCATTCCCAACTTTCCGAGTTCCTTGAACACGTGCACAGGGAATTCCTGCGACTCATCCCATTCCATCACATGAGGCTTGATATGCTGTCTTGCAAAATCCCGGGCCATCTGGGCCACCTGCTGCGTTATTTCTGACACCTCGAAATTCATTATAGAACAACCATGTTTAGTTTTAAAAAGTTGTGCCATCGTCCCTATGGCATGGGATGATGGCACATGATACTGGTCGCAAAAATCATAGCAAGCAACCGTCTGCAATCGTTAAAGGCGGGTGCAAGAACGCATTTTTTTCGATCACTAACAAGTGTTCGGGCTGATTTATTTATCCGTAAGTGGTTGAAAAGGTCGTTTAACGTTTAAGGGTTTAGCGTTTAACGTTCTTTAGGTCGGGGATGGAATATAGGTTCGAAGAACTTTTTCTCTCAAATTGTTCGAAACGAAAACGCTAGTTCTGAAATCAGAACGTTAAACGTTAAACCCTTAAACGTTAAACGATTCTATTTTACAAGTGAATGACCTGGCGGTCGTATGCCAGGTGCATACCTGGGGGAAGTTCCCGCTCGATCACGTCGTGAAGGCCTAGTTGGTGGGAGATATGTGTAAAGTAGGCATTCGGGACTTCTAACTCCTTCGCCATGTCGACAGCCTCATCGAGTGTGAAATGTGAAATATGTTTTTCCTTCCGCAATGCATTCAGTACGATCACCTCACTGCCCCTTATCTTCTGCTTCGATTCCTCTTCTATCCGATTTGCATCTGTGATATAAGTAAACGCGCCGAAGCGAAAGCCCATCACCGGCATGCGCAGGTGCCAAACGGGAATGGGCATGACTAAGATATCTCCTACCTGGAAAGGATCAAGCGTGATCGTGTGCATATCGAGCTCAGGTGTACCGGGATACTTTGTATCGGAGAAAGCGTAGTAGAAGTCACGGCGCAGTGCCTCCTCAGTTAGTGAGTCTGCAAAGATGTCCATTGGCCTGCGGTTACGATAGTTGAATGCGCGTATATCGTCCAGTCCGGCCAGGTGATCTTTGTGTGGATGTGTGAACACCACAGCATCTAGGTGTTTGACATTCTCGCGCAGCATCTGGTAACGGAAATCCGGGCCCGAATCTACCACAAGCGTAGTCGAAGCGGATTGGACGAGTATGCTCGAGCGTAACCTATTATCTTTCTTATTGGAAGAAGTGCATACTTCGCACTCGCACGCGATCATAGGAACACCACTGCTGGTTCCGGTACCAAGGAAGGTTATTTTTAAAGGAGGAGGCACAGATAAAAATAAGGAATCCGAAATTAGGAATCAGGAATTGGGGATTAGGAATCAGGAATCGGGAATCGGGCGTTACGGTCGAAAAGTTTATACGAATTCGTAATGCCCGATTCCCGATTACCGATTCCCAATTCCCGATTCCAGGATTCAATTGCCAATTCCAGATTCCTGACGGGCGATGACATCCATGAACAATTTGCGTGAATCATCCGTTAGCAATTCCGTGTTGATATCGAGCTGTGGGATCAGTTCCAGGAGTGTATTGATACGGCCCTCGATCTGCAAGAATTTATTAAGGACTACAACCTTCCTGTCTTCAAGAATGCAATACCCGCTCTGAAAGGTGCCACGTTCATACCGAAGCACATAGCCTGATTGTTCAGGTATCGTTTCCAATTTATCCAACGTGTTCTGCGTGTATTTCATAGAAGCAAATTTAGTTATAAGAAATTGTGGAAATGCGGATTTTACCCAGACGTTATACACAACAACTTCTTTTTTATATATTTGAATCAACCACCTTATCACATGAAAAAATTGATCCTCCTCGTACTTTTCGTACCAGTAATAGCATCACTTCACGCCCAGAAGAAATTACCTGCTTTTGGGGTGATCGACATCGCCGATCTAAAGCTTCAAATCTGTTCCTTCGATCCCGCAGGACCTGCGATGAAATTGTTCGATGTCCAGGATATCGAATTCTACATTTTCTCCAACGCTTTCAAATTACAAACTGAGCGCAGGGTAAGGATCAAGATTTTCAACGCAAAAGGTTATGAGCATGCTAATATTAAGGTCCCCTATTTCAGCAAACGGGGCGTTGCCAAGATTAAGCTGCTGCGGGCTATTATTTACAACCTGGATGAGTCCGGTAAAATTGTAAGCCAGGAACTCACTAAGAAGGATTTCTTCAAGCAGAAGGCGATGGACAATTTGGGAATGGTCAACTTTACCTTTCCGGGGCTGAAACCCGGAAGTGTAATAGAATTCAGTTATACAAGGATCGAGAATAATTTTACCCGGATCATGCCATGGCTGGTACAGGATCAAATTCCGGTAGCCTATACTTCTACTTCAATTCTTACTCCCATTGCTGCTCGTATCGAAAAAAAATTATGGGGACTCGATTCCATCCAACATACGACAGAACTGCTCAGAGCCGGGAATTTCAGGAAAACGACGTTCTTCAAGGAAAACATTTATTCCTTCAGCCCTGAACCTTTTATGAGTTCTTTCAACGATAACCTTATGAAAGTCTCATTCATGCTGATCCCAATCAGCAATTTCTTTATCGATTTCATCACATCTAAACCGGAGTCCGTTTGGCGCTTCGTGGGCAACCAGCTATTGACCTCGAATGACTTTGGTGGGCAAATAAAGAAGAAGATTCAGGGCACACAACCCGTTATCGATTCAGCGAAGGCGATTCATTCCATCCGTGACCGCATCTTCTTCCTATACGAAACAGTAAGGAAACGAATACCCGAGAAGGGCGAGCAAACATTTATTCCAGGGAATCTCGATGAGGCGTGGAGTAGCCGTGCAGCCAATACAGCAGAAGCGAATCTCATTCTGATCAATCTTATGCAGCATGCAGGCATCTCCGCCTTCCCACTCCTGGTAAGCACCCGGGAAAACGGCAAAGTGAATATGCAATATCCGAATGTCGGGCAGATGAATGGCGTAGATGTACTGGCGGCAGACAGCACTAGCGTTTACATTCTCGACGCCAGCATTAAGCACCAATCACCTCAAAGTCCTCCGGCGAATGTGATTAACAGGAATGGCTATTTACTCCACAATAAAGAAATGCGATGGATACTCGTCGACGACAACCGGCCGTTGATCAGGCAAATCACCCACGTGCAGGCGTCCCTGAATGTGGAAGGAAAAGTGGAAGGCACAGCCTACAATACCTTTCATGACTATTCGAAGTTCAATATGCTCGACACCGTGGATGAATCCGGCACGGCAAAGGAGATTCAAAAATCACCTTCATTAATAAACATCATATCTGAGACAAAGGAGAACGCGGGCATCGACGGCCAACCCCTACTACAAACCGCATCGTTTATTTATGAGCCATCCAGGACGGGTGAATTCTATTTCATCAACCCATCGCTGTTTATTCCAAACCGAGACAATCCGTTCATTATCGACAGTCGGAAAACTGATATCGATTTCGGGTCGAACCAGGAGTATACTTTGAAATTCAATATCAGCATACCAGCCGGCTTCGACAAGGTATCCCTTCCTGCAAGTTTCACCGTAAGGGCGCCTGATTCAAGCTTTATTTTCCGTAGGAGGGTATTCGCCGAGGAAGGCGCCATTGCTATTCAGCAGACATTTGAGATCAAGAAGCCCAGCTTCCTGAAAGATGAATATCCCGGGATCAAAGAGTTCTTCGACCGCGTATATGCTTTGATGAAGGAAGAAATTGTATTGAAGAAAAAATGAACTTTACTTACTCTGCATCTTAATTACAGGAACAATCATCTCTTCGAGGCTCACGCCCCCATGTTGAAATGTGTTCTTATAATAATTAACATAGTAATTATAGTTATTAGGGTAACAAAGAAACCCATCCTCCTTTGCGAAAATAAAAGAGGAATTGATCGTCGGCACTGGCAGCCCTGCCTCCCGCGGATCACGGAATGCGAGTACTTCCTTGGCTTCATAATTTAGATTTCGACCATGCTTATAGCGTAGGTTCGTTGTCGTCTGTTTATCCCCGACTACCTTGTATGGCGTTTTCACTCTCACGCTTCCGTGGTCGGTTGCCAGTACGATTCTGATATTCTTGTCGGCGATCTTTTTCAAAGCCTGGTGCAGAGGTGAATGTTCAAACCATGAGGTTGTGATACTGCGATAGCTCATCTCATCACCCGCCAATTCCTTCAGCACTTCCATCTCGGTACGCGCGTGACTAAGCATGTCCACGAAATTGTAGACAATCACATTGAGGTCGTTATTGAGCAGATTATGTATATTATTGAACAGATCGAGTCCGGCCTGGTTGTTCAATACCTTGGTGTATGACACCTTGAGATCGCCCTTACCGGCTTTCTTAAGTTGTGCTCGGAAAAACTCTTCCTCGTGCAGGTTCTTACCACCTTCTTCTTCATCATTCTTCCATTGCTGAGGAAACTGTTTTTCTATGTCTGCCGGAAGAAGGCCGGAAAAGATTGCGTTTCGGCAATACTGAGTCGCCGTTGGCAATATGCTATAGAAACTATCCTCTTCCAGGATCCGGAAGCTCTCCGCAAATATGGGCTGGATTGCCTTCCACTGATCGAATCTCAAGTTGTCGATGAGAATGAAAAACAAAGGAGTTCCTTTCTCGAGGTGGGGAAGCACTTTAAACTTCATCAGTGTATGCGACATCACCGGACCCGAAGTACTCTTCGGATTGACCCAGGAAGAATAATTACGGGAAATGAATTTGAAGAATTCCGTATTCGCCTCGCTCTTCTGGCTTTGCAAGACTTCGGACATCTCCGGACTATCACTTTTTTGCATCTCAAGCTCCCAGTAGACAAGCTTCTTATAGATGTCCATCCATTCGTTGTAATCGGGATTGCTATTCAGCGCCATGAAAAGATGTCGAAATTGTTGCTGATAGGCGGAGGTCGTCTTCTCTGCAACGAGACGTTTATTATCTATTATTTTCTTTAGGCTTAACCATACCTGGTTCGGATTGACAGGTTTGATCAGGTAGTCGCTGATCTGCGAGCCTATGGCCTCATTCATTAGATTCTCCGTTTCATTCTTAGTGATCAGCACTACCGGCAACGATTGGTTGACCTCTTTGATCTTTGCGAGTGTCTCGAGGCCTGTAATGCCTGGCATTGTCTCATCAATCAATACCACGTCGACAGGGTTTTCTTTCACATAATCGATCGCATCGAAGCCATTGGTGAAGGTCTGCACCTCGTATCCTTTATTCTCAAGGAACAATTTCTGCGATTGCAGGCTCTCGATTTCATCATCCACCCAGATAATTTTTGCTACGGCCATTCTTTGAATTTTAAAATTTGTTGTGAATCTACTGCTATTGCGGCAGGATCATGGCACTTGAAGAGTGCAATTTCTGCAAAGCGAGGGTCAGGTAAAAATAGCTTATTAACTCCTCCCGTTGTACTTTTGCGGCCTTGTCTTTAACAAAACCGCAACAATGCCAGCATCGCGCAAGATCATCAACGACCCGGTATACGGTTTTATTACCATAGATCAGCCACTGATCTTGCAAATCATATCGCATCCTTACTATCAGCGGTTGCGTAATATTCACCAAATGGCTTTTGCGCACCTTGTTTATCCTGGTGCTGTTCATTCGAGATTGCATCATTCGCTCGGCGCATATCATCTCATGTGCACGGCTTTGAGTGAATTAAAGAGTAAGGGAATCGACATCACACCCGATGAAGAACTCGGGGCCAGGATTGCCATCCTGCTTCATGACATCGGCCATGGACCTTTCTCGCATGCATTGGAGATGGAACTCATACCTGGAATGCATCATGAGGCCATCTCATTGTTGATTCTTCAGAAACTCAACGAAGAATTCGGCGGAAAGTTGGCAACGGCAATCGAGATCTTTACAAACAAGCATCCCAAGAAGTTTCTCTACCAACTCGTGTCCGGTCAGCTCGACGTAGACAGAATGGACTACCTCAATCGCGACAGTTTCTTCACCGGTGTGGCAGAGGGAGTGATAGGATACGATAGGATCATCAAGATGCTGGCAGTACAAGATGGAAAATTGCTTGTGGAAGAGAAGGCGATATATTCTATCGAGAAATTCCTCGTCAGTCGCCGGCTCATGTATTGGCAGGTGTACTTACACAAAACTGTGTTGGCTGCCGAGATGATGCTTGTTAATATTATAAGAAAAGCAAAAGATCTTATCGCCAGGGGAGTAACCGTGACAGCCGCCACACCGGCATTGGATTATTTTCTTCATCAGGATAGTAATGAGGACATAAAAAATCACCTGGATACCTTCTGCCAGTTGGATGACCATGATGTAATGACCACGATTAAGAACTGGAGTGGCCACCCGGATAAAATATTAGCACAACTTAGCCGTTCATTAATCAACAGGCAACTATATAAAGTGAAGTTGCAAGGCGAACCTGTGGACGAATCATTCGTGAAAGGAAAAGTGAAGGAAGCGATGGCGAAACTTTCGATCACGGAAAAAGATAGTTCATACTTTGTCTTTACTGGTATAGCAACCAACACCACCTACAACGCGAGCGATGAGCGCATCAATATCCTATTCAAGGATGGTACTATCAAAGATATTTCGATGGTGGATAATGCACTCATTCAACATAGCAGCAGTATAGCCAATGGCGAGATTAAAAAATATTACATTTGTTACCTGAGATAAGTATTGGCTCACACCTGATTGATTTTAGTTAATAGTCGATTGAAACCGGAGTAAACATGACTTTTCCCGCAACACAGATAGCGCTGATGATACAAGGCAGGATCGAGGGGAATCCTGAAGCCGCGGTCACCTCTTTTGCTAAGATCGAGGAAGCGCAGCAAGGACAACTCAGCTTCCTGGCTAACCCCAAATACGAAGAATACCTATATTCAACTAATGCGTCGGTGGTGATTATTAACGAGGACTTCGAACTCAAGCAGCCGGTAAAGGCTACACTCGTAAGGGTAAAGGATGCTTATTCTGCTTTCGCGATCCTGTTATCAAAATACCAGGAGATCATGCAGCACCAACTAAGCGGTGTGCAGCAACCGAGCTTCATTGCACCCACTGCCACTTATGGTGAAAATGTGTACATCGGAGCCTTCGCCTACATTGGCGAAAATGTAAAGATTGGGGATCACACGAAGGTCTATCCTAACGTATTCATTGGTGATGGCGTTACGGTTGGCGACCATTGTATTCTTCACCCCGGTGTAAAAATTTATCATGACTGCATTATTGGCGCGCATGTTACAATTCACGCGGGGTCGGTGATAGGTAGCGATGGCTTCGGTTTTGCACCTTTGCCCGATGGTAGTTTCAAGAAGATCCCGCACCTTGGCAATGTGATCATCGAGGATCGCGTAGAAATCGGCGCAAATGCTGCAATCGACAGGGCCACGCTTGGTTCTACTCTTATCAAACAAGGGGCAAAGCTGGATAACCTGATCCAGATCGCTCATAACGTAGAGATCGGCAGCAGCACCGTCATTGCTGCGCAGTCGGGTATCAGTGGCAGCACTCGTGTAGGAAATGGAGTGATGATTGGAGGACAAGTAGGAATCGTTGGACATATTCAAATTGGTGATGGTGCACGAATCAATGCACAGAGCGGTGTCAGCAAATCTCTTGAGCCTGGTAAGGCAGTTACCGGTTCACCGGCATATGATTTCACGGCTGCGCTCCGCAGCCAGGCCATTTCAAGGCAATTACCTGAACTTGAAAAAAGAGTGAAGGAGCTCGAAGCCTTAGTGAAGCAATTGACTCCAATCCCCTAGTCCAAAGTGGAATCAGGAATCAGGAATTAGGAATCGGGAATCGGGCTTCAAAGCGGAAAGCATATTTCTCTTTC
>JACMKU010000130.1 GCA_014379965.1 Chitinophagaceae bacterium | reverse complement strand
GGGACATCTTTAGTAATCCAGGAATTATCCCGAGTGCAAGACATGAAAGATTAGCTGCAAGAAAAAGCCACTCGGAGGGGTTGTTTTGTGTTGTCATATTTTATTCCTGCCAACTCGTAGCTGACCAGATCCGGTCATCGCGCCAATTTGGGTGTTATCCAATCTTGTTTCCCGGGTCACGAAGTGGGGTCAGGATTCCATAACTTCATAACTTATCCAGTTATCGTATCCTGACCCCATTGACAATACTTCTGCCGAATCTCCTGTGGAATCCTTCCAATCATCGGAACTGTCAATTAGGAAACCATGGTTATTGCCGACTGGACCAAGTACGATCGGTGTATTTTCAGAATCAAATCCGATTTCTCGTTGTGGTTTCCCAGCGTCATCAATTTCTAACCACCATCTTCTGGTCAGGGCATAGAATTGCTCAATATCTGGGTTTGCAGTTGGGAGGACTTTACGAAAAAGTTTGCCCCACCAAGGGTGTGGTTTATCAGATGATGTACCGATTTCGATTTGTATATATCTCATTGTCATTTCCGTTCAGCCAACGGGGTGCCCGGTTCACCCGCTTCGCCCGGTCGGTTTTCCGGGCGGGGCGGCGTGCAACCGGCTGGTTGGGACATTTTTTGTCAATGTGTAGACGCGACACCTATTCCCCGTTCTTTTTCCTCTTGCTGATGCCTCCCCGAATGTTCTTATTCTCGCGGAACACCCTTCAAATCTGTAACGGAAAAAGCTGCCATAACTCGCTCAAGTAAAGAGAAAAGCAATTCAACGCTGAATCCAGCCAAAAACGCCAAGGCCAACGGCGAAAGGGACTGCAGAATCCCAGTCGTCTCCACTCCCTTTGGATCTGAAGTGAACCAAGCGATTGAGAGTCCCGCCACCGCCCCTAAGTAAAATCGGAGTCTGTAACCAACGTCAGACTCAGTCGTGTAAGTCGTTGATTTAATTTGATCTGCCAAGGACCGCACAATGAACGTGCTCGCGCCCAAAGCCCCATAAAGGATCGGCAGTATATATTTCAGTAGCGTCGTCAAGGAAATCTTAGCTGTTTGAACCTGCTCCACTGTCTCCGGTGTAAATTCCCAAAGAAATCTGCTTTTCTGGTCTATAGGGGTAAAGTTATCAGACGGTTCAGAGGTTGACGGAGTCATTTTCGACTTGTCAACACTCCGTGCAGTTCGGGCCCACAGCAGAAGCGAGTTTGTGAGGTTCCAATTTTTTAATACTGTGAAGTCCGTTGCGATCCCGATCCGCTCTACCATGACCTTGTCGTTGACAATATCAAGCTGCAATTGCAACCTAACTTTCTCCGTCGCATAGTTGCGGTCTTTGTAGTTTAATTGCTTGAGTGCATTGTCCGCTACAAAGAACTCCGAAGACAAACTTGCTAAACGCCCTTTTATCGCCTCGATATCGGTTAAAATGGTTGCCCCTATCACCCAATACACTTGGAATAATAGCAAGGCGACTAATGTAATAATTGTCAGAAGTCTATATCTTTTGGCCGCTAAGCTGGCTGCACTGTGTTTCCCCAAGGACACTGAACATCGTAAGCTCTCCGGGGTAACAGGTAGGATCGACTTAGACACTGTTGCCATTGCTAGCCAAAAGTCAGTTTCTTGTTGCTGTGTCAACGTGCCGTTGCCTTCAGCTTGCTCTGCTGCAATAATCTTCGTGATCATATCCTTATCGAGTGATACACCGCGTTGGGCCGCATAGGACATCATCTGGAACGCGTCAGTGACTGCCCCCTTCAATATCTGACGACTACTATGTGCCAACTGGACCTCAATATTTCGAGACTCATCGGTTTTGCCTAGACAAAAAAACTGTTTAATTAAACTCACAATTCTCCCTCCCACATGTTAGCCAACGGGGCTGAGGCTGACCCGCCATCGGCGGGTCTTGCCGATGGTTGGCTTTGATTATTAGAATGGAATCTCGTCTGAAATCTCAGGTATCACTTTTTCAACCTTAAATGCATTTGTCCGGGCGATGATGCCTTGAAGCTGCTTCTTCTCGTAATCGGAAAGAGAAATCCGCTCTAACAAGGTTTTTAGCTGACCAGCGTCCCCCTCGGGGCTCCTGAGCAGCAGATTCAGCGATATCTTTTGCTTGAATCCTTTTCCATGTCTCTATGCAGCCCTCATGACTTTTTTCTTTGATATCTAACACAAGCCACTTGTTACCGGATTTAAATAAAAACGCTTCCTGGTTGCCGGTGTACCCACCATAAGAATTACGGGCATTTACGGTATAACAGGCATGGTCTTTATTGACTTGAGTAAATCTGCCAAACTTTGCAGAGTATGGATCTTTTAAGCCGTTTAAAACGGCCTTTCTTGCAGCAGCTTGCGTGCCGTCAATTTTTTCAGCTGCACTCGAGTCTTCTAAAGCCGCAAAAAAAATGCACCCGCAAATTACAATAATAAATATGCCTTTCATTTTTTCTCCTTTGCTCAACGGCTGAGAGCTGACCGGCCTGCTTTTGGGCCGGTCCTGCGCTTTGTTGACCTCGATCCTCTTTGTTCATGTCAGGAATAAGAAAACCTGAGCGTTACCGGTTCCATGTATGAGTTCACCAACTCACTCATTGACCATTGATAGCGCAAGTCAATCTTCGTGACGTTTTATCCTTGCTTCTATGAATGATATTTCCCTTTTTTTATAGATAATACCTACAGTTACCATACATGAGTACCAAATAGCTCTTTTTGCCTCTCTCTTGAACAATTCAGTGGAAGTGATCCATTTACCTTGATATTCAGCCGTGGAGTTGTTAAGAGTGAATGAGTCGAATTTGGTGACGAACTCGGAAAGCTCTTTTGGACTTAGTTCATTAACGAATGCTTGGAGGCCAAAGTTTACATTGCTAACATTGTGTACGAGTTTATTTCTCAACTCTGATAATGAGCTTATAAATCTGCGGTCTTCTTTGTCGAGTAGGTCAAGCGCCTTAACAAAAGCAATCTTGCCGCTGCTCTTATTGCTCAATTCGAGGAATGAAAAAATAGGAAGAAGTTTATCCTTCTGAAGTGCCTTGCAGAGGAGATGTGTGACGGCAGCTTCTAGAAGAGCATGTGCCTTGATTATAAAGGACCAGTCATCTTCATTTATCAAACCCTCTAAAAACCCTTCGTGAACTCCTAAAGCCTTTTCTAGCGCTTTAACCGAACCGTCGATTGAGTCAGTACTCTCTACCATACGTTCTCCGTGAATTCCTATTTTCTGTTCAACGCCAGGGTGAGCGGCGCAGCGGCTAAGCTTTGATCATCTCTTTAACTACTCTCACCGACCCGCGGAGACCGTCTCGACCCGTTTGTTGGCAATCGCCGTTCCTCAACTCTTCTGGGCTCAGACCTGCCCCCAGGCCCCTCCCAAGCTCATTCATCAACATTTACTTCAGCTTCGCCTGCTTACATCACCTTACTTCAGCTTTCCGTAAACTTCATGCACTCTTCCAGCGCCGTGGCTTGAAATCATCCATGAACCGGTGAGGACGGGTGATGATCGGGCAATGTCGGGACCTGCCCCCTCCGCTTTTGTCTCATCGCACCTCTTTTCTCCTTTTAATGATGACGAAAACTTCTTTTTCTTCACCTTGTTCCCTACGCTTTTGGTCTTCAATCGAAGCTATGGGCAGGTAGTACGGTTTGCCATCCCTTGTTCTTTCAGGTATCTCCACCTCGCAGTACATTGAACAGTTTTCGATGATAATTTTCGCGTTGTTTTCACCTGCAGCACCGCGCCCGACATTCAGCAAGAATGAAGACTTGCGTTCCCAGAACATAGGCATAAAACCCAGTAGTATCGAAACCTCCTTCTTGATATGGGAAGGTCGGTATTGTCTTATCTTCTTCCACTCTGGAAAGCCATTTGGGTAACGCTTGCGGAGTTCCCACCATTGACTAGGTGTACTGTCAAAGGTCCCATCAGCCATATTGACAAGTAATCCTCCATATTCATCCCTGCCAATGATCTTTATAAGTAGGGTCTCAATTGAATAGGCTAAAGGTTCAACATCTGTACTATAAACAATGTCAATTACAGGGGTATTGCCACTGTCAAGTATGTTTCTGATAATTTCATTTTTTTTGTAGTTAAGATCGTCTTTGCATCTTAGATGCTCAACGTAGCGTCTTCCTGATCCT
>JACMKU010000129.1 GCA_014379965.1 Chitinophagaceae bacterium | reverse complement strand
TCCATAAATGGTATCAGTTGGATAAATGACTACTCCCCCGCGTTGGATCACGTCTACCACGGTCTTTATATGTCTTGGCTGGGGATTCTGAGGATGTATAGAAAGCAACATATCGTATTATTATTGCATACCGCAACACTTGTGTTCTTTGGTCTTAAGCCCATAAATCTACGCAGACCTGGTTGAAAATGATTAAGGTCTATTTATACATACAGCCTCATTAATAATTTTCTCCGTCCTTATCTTTGTGTAAACCGCTTGCTATGCGCTTAAAACCGGTAATAACCGTTGATTCCATTGACCCAGAGGTTTTCAAAAAAGAATTTTACCAGCCAGGTATTCCAGTGGTTATTAAAAATCTTGCCAAAGACTGGCCGGCTTATCACAAGTGGAACTGGGATTACTTCAAGGGCCTCGTGGGTGATAAGAAAGTACCCCTTTACAATAACATCAAGAGCGACGCATATACACCAATCAACAAGGCTGATGACTATAAGACCTTTGGTGAATATATTGACATGATCAGTAACGGGCCAGCAGGCTGGCGAATCTTCCTATTTAATATTTTCGACCACGCGCCTGAATTGATAAATGACTTCACCTGGCCGGAACACCTGATGAAAGGTTTTGTAAAAAAATATCCAATGCTTTTCACGGGCGGCCAGACGTCCATCACGCATATGCATTTCGATATCGACCTCTCCAACATTCTTCACACCCAGTTCGCAGGAAAGAAGAGAGTGTTGTTATTTCCATTCTCCGAACAACATAAGTTATACCGAAAACCATACGAAGTATTAAGCCTGGCCGACTTCTCTCACTACCACGAGGGCAATGGATCGCCGGACTATAAACAATTTCCTGCGCTTCGGCTTGCCAATGGTTATGACTTCATTCTCGACCATGGTGATACACTATTCATGCCTTCGGGTTACTGGCATCACATGGAATATCTTGAAAGCGGATTCGCGATGAGCCTTCGCGCGATGCAGCCCTCATTGAGTGGCAAGCTTAAAGGTGTATGGAATATTCTTGGAATGCGCGGCATCGACACAATGATGAAAAAAACCGTTCCTAAATGGTGGTATGAGAATAAGAAGAGGCAGGTGTTTGCGAATGCGGATAAGGAGTTGTCTCACGTTTGAAGGCATCACATACGTTTAACGTTTAAGGGTTTAACGTTTAACGTTCTTTAAGTGGAAATGTAATTGTGATTTGAACCTGCCCAACACTTGCTGTGTCGTTTCTGGAGGATCTTTTCAGCTCCAAGAACGTTAAACGTTAAACCCTTAAACGTTAAACGCCCCAGCTCTCCTACACTATCGTCCAGACTTCATTTCCTCTCAATAGCTTATCGAGGTCCGCAGTCTTTCTTGCTTTCGCGTCTTCTATTTGCAAAGCCATTACTTCTTCATAGCAGGGTCTGTCGGTCTCATAAAAAACACCGAACGGACGTGGAAGATGGCCTTCGATCTTAGGGTCGTCAAAAATGCGGACGAGGATTTGCGCCTTGTACATATCCTTTTCATCATGAATCCAAAGATCATCAGCGCTATGTCCATCCTGGAGATTTACCACCTTGGGAGTAAAGCCATCTAGTTTTATCCCTTTGTCATTGCTATTTCCAAAAAGAAGCGGCTTGCCTTGCTCAAGGAATAATGTTTCCTGCGGCTTGGATGATTTTTCTGTAAAAATTTCAAAAGCACCATCATTGAAGATGTTGCAATTCTGATATATCTCGAGAAACGATGCTCCTTTGTGTTGGTTAGTCCTTTGCAACAAAGTCTGAAGATGCTTAGGGTCACGGTCCATCGTCCTGGCTACGAAGGTGGCATCTGCACCAAGGGCAAGTGCCAGTGGATTGAATGGGTGATCGATGCTTCCGAAAGGAGTAGACTTTGTAACCTTATTCTCCTCGGATGTGGGAGAGTATTGTCCTTTAGTGAGACCGTATATCTGGTTATTAAACAGGAGGATGTTTACATCGAAGTTCCTTCTTAATAAATGGATGGTATGATTTCCCCCGATGCTTAAACTATCGCCGTCACCGGTAACGATCCATACACTCAACTCCGGACGCGCTGCTTTCAATCCCGATGCGATGGCAGTGGCGCGGCCGTGGATCGAGTGCATGCCGTAGGTGTTCATATAATATGGAAACCGGCTACTACAACCAATCCCTGAAATGATGACGATGTTCTCCCTTGGAATCCCCAAACCCGGCATTACTTTCTGTACCTGCGCAAGGATTGAATAATCCCCACAACCGGGGCACCAACGTACTTCCTGGTCAGTGGCGAAGTCCTTAGCGGTGAGTGGAGTGGCTATTGTTTCTGGCATATCAAAAATTGACTACAAATTTACATCAGTGCGGGCAATCGGCAATTGGCAATATGCAATTGGCAATTTTGCCGTAGGCCACTATTTCAAATGAAACTGCGTCTGTAAGGTATAGTTTGTATTTTACTTCCTAAAACCGAAGAATCTATGCTCTCTCGCCATCAACTAATCACTTGCGCCGGTATCATCGTTTTCGTTGTCCTGGGCATCGCCGCAACACGCTTGCCGGAGGGTAAACCACGGAACCTGAAAGTATTGCCTGCTGATATCAGTGATCAAATGCTTGACAGTATTATGAACACTTATAATAAGGCCCTCGGTGTAAGTTGCGACTTTTGCCACTCCAAACACAAGACCATCCCTGATGCCTTAGACTTTGCCGATGATGGTGTAAAGATGAAATCCGAGGCGAGGAAGATGATGAGACTTACCATACAGATTAATAAAGATTACTTCTACTATGACACCACACGCCGACCTGAATACTTGAAGGTGGTGACCTGCAATACCTGTCACCGCGGCGATCCTTTCCCGGCAGATCTATAGTGTCAACGGGGCATATTCTTAAGCCAGTCCTTTACACCCGCGACGATCTTCGCCGCGACCTGTTTATGAAACGTCGGACTTAGTATGCGCTTCTCATCTTCCCTGTTACTTAAGAAAGCGACCTCTACCAGACAGTTGGGATATTCAGTGGGCCCGCTAAGTGAGAAGTTAAAGCTTCCCACATTTCCATATTCCTTCAAGCCCAGTTCTAACATTCGTTTGAGAATGGCCTGGGTTAAAGGTCTAAAACCAATATGACGGTAGTAAGTGCTTGCTCCTTTAACCGTATCACTTCCCGCGGAATTAAGATGAATGCTCAAGAGTAGATGTGGCAACTCCTGGCGAATTGCCAGTGTACGATCAACCATGCTCAATGTAGTATCCTCCTCCCTGGTCATATACACTTTAGCTTTTTCTTTCTTTAAAGCCTTTTCCAGTTCGCGAGCGATCTTAAGCGTATAGTCTTTCTCCGCGATGCCCGAAGTACGACCTGTGGCACCCATATTCTCCCCGCCGTGGCCTGCATCGACTGCAATTTTCAGCTTGGATAAACTCAGCACCGGTGGCTGCCTGTTTACTCGAATCACCAATTTCTTGCCGTCGTAGTAGGGTTGATATCCCCAATGCTGATCATGTTTCAGTTCAATGATAACCCGAAAGACATCATCTTCTCGCTGCTCATAATAGGCGTTCCTGATTTCCTTCGCACTGGAGAGCTGCGTAATCCAATTGGTATTGCTGGTAACCCCAAAAATATCGATGATGATCCTGGAGGGGTTGATTTCCTGTTGGACTCTATAGGGCAATCGTTCATCAAGGACAACGTATAAGTAATCAAATTGATCGTCTCCATACACTTTCCAGCTACTAGTGAGATAAAAGGGTAGTAGTTGAATGGATGAATCCGTCTTGAAATTGACCTTAGGGAGGTAAGCCGTATGATACCTGGATAGCTGGATCTTGTAGTCATCGCGCACGCTGTCGACCACTTTTACGAGTACGGAAGTGTCTAAATAGCCCATTTTAGCGCCGCCAAGCCGGTCATCGCCTAGTCCATATTCAAAATATGGTAAAGGCCCTGTTGTTCTTCCGTAGAAAAAACCATTGCCTGGTGGTTGCGCAATGGTTTTCAGCCCATATAAAAGGGAGAAAATTAGTAGCCATCGTATCATAACAGAAAGATAGCATAAAAACACTTGAGCGGCTTTTCCGTATTAATACTGATAGGTGACAAGGTTTTACTGAATTTTGATATAAGCAGTTAAGAGTAAACACTATGTAGATACGATAAGCGTTAATATTGTATGGAAAATCCGATTCGTGTGCTTATTAAAGTGAATCCATATCCTGAAGAAAAAACACAATCCTTATGACCTGGTTCAATGTGGTGGGGCTTATTTCATCGATTGCATTATTGCTGCCCATCATAATCATACTCAGCCTACGCCTGGCACTGTACAAGAGCTTCCCTGCGCTCCTGGCATACTATGTAATGGTATTCTCGCATAGTTTTTTGTCACTGGATTTCATACGAACAAGTAAAGCATTCGTCGACTGGTTCGGCATATTTACCAATTTCCTCGACGCGCCGCTTATGTTGGCATTCATGACCTACTTCAGCAGGACTGCCTTATTCAGGCAGCGAATGAAGATGGTAATACCCATTCTTTTATTGTTCGAAGTGATCATCATTGCTATCTACGGTTTCTCGGTGAAAGCGGCGGTAATAGTATTGGCGCCGGGACTCATCCTGGTGCTCGGGTTCGCATTATTGTTCTTCATTCACCAGGCCAAGATTACTGTTATGTACCAGAAAGCGGCCGGAAAAGCATTCATTGCCGCTTCGCTGCTATTTGCATATGGGGGATATGCATTTATATACGTAGTATACTACCTGCTTAAGACTCCTTATAAGTCCGATACCTATATCGTCTACTACCTCATCACTATATTCTCATCGATGCTTCTGGCCGCTGGCATCTTCATGGAGCGTAAAAGGGTAAGGGAACTCACAGAGATCAAGATAGCGAGAGAAGAGCTACGGATGGTCTACGGCCGATCTTAAAAGAAGAAGGCCGTTTCAGTGAAACGGCCTTCGCAAAATTTTCTTTTCTTATTAGAAAGAATACTTCCCTTCACCGATCATCTTGTCGGCAATGTTTCTTCGTGCAGCCTTACTATTGAACGAATCGGCTTTAGTAAAACGTTTCAGTCCCATCAGGATCATGCGCTGCTCATCGCCTTCGGCGAAAGAATTGATCGCATCCTTTCCTGACTTGTTCACTTTATCGGCTGCATCATAAAGGTAAGTACGCATGATATCGAGATAGTGTTGGCTCGCTGCTTCGCCACGCTGGTCGACCATCTTCATCACTCTCAACAACACGCTTTCCGCATTGAAAGTTTCAATGGCCATATCGGCGATGTTCATCAACACTTCCTGCTCCTGCTCGATCTTCGCCATCAGTTTCTGTACCGCAGCTCCAGAAGTTATGAGTATTGCTTTCTTCAAATTGGCAATGAGTTTCTTCTCGCGGGCAAATGGTGTTTCATCGTCTGCACCAAAGTCCGGTATGCTCATTAATTCTTTTTGTACGCTCATTGCGGGGCCCATCAGGTCCAGCCGACCCTGCATAGCTCTTTTCAATGTCATGTCGAGTGTGAGTAGTCGATTGATCTCATTCGTGCCTTCGTAGATCCTGTTGATACGACTATCGCGGTATGCTCTCGAAATGTTGTACTCGGCACTAAAGCCATTACCACCGTGTATCTGCACTCCCTCATCCACTACATAATCGAGCACCTCGCTACCATAGACCTTCAACATCGCGCACTCTATCGCGTATTCTTCGGCAGCACCGAGAAGGGATTCGTTAAACTGTTTCCCTGCTGCTAGTAATTCTTTCTCCTTTTCATCGATCCACGCGGCTGTGCGATAGAGCGCAGACTCAGCCACGAAAATCTTTATGGCCATTTCAGCCAGCTTATGTTTGATCGCGCCAAAATTAGAGATAGGCTGCTTGAATTGTTCTCTTGTCTTAGCGTATTCTACCGAAGTATTCAATGCGCGACGCGCGCCGCCAACTGCTGCCGCACATAACTTCAATCGACCAATATTGAGAATATTAAAAGCGATCTTATGCCCCTTCCCGATTTCGCCGAGTACATTCTCTACCGGGACCTTAGCGTCCTGGAAGTATAGTTGAACAGTTGAGGATCCTTTAATACCCATCTTATGCTCTTCTGGGCCTTGTGTGAAACCCTCGGTGCCACGGTCAACAATGAAGCCGGTGAACTTGTCACCATCTACCTTCGCAAAAACTGTATATACCTGCGCGAATCCGCCGTTGGTGATCCAGCATTTCTGTCCATTGAGAAGATAGTATTTGCCATCCTCGCTCAATTTTGCCGATGTCTTGGCGCCAAGCGCATCGCTACCGCTATTTGGTTCAGTCAGTCCGTATGCACCCGCCCACTCGCCTGTGATTAGCTTAGGAATATATTTCTGCTTTTGTTCGTCGGTACCGAAGTAGAGGATTGGCAATGTACCAATACCCGTGTGC
The DNA here is from genome assembly GCA_014379965.1 of Chitinophagaceae bacterium. GTDB lineage: Bacteria > Bacteroidota > Bacteroidia > Chitinophagales > Chitinophagaceae > VBAT01. Next base: position 3,221 of record JACMKU010000129.1, on the reverse strand, counting down.
GCAGCTATCGCTACGGAGAATGAATGTCCGGCACCCATGTATTCGTTCACGATCGTAGAGGTAACGAAGTCCTTACCTAAACCGCCATATTCTTCCGGGAATGAGACGGACAATAGCCCCTGTTCGCCGGCCTTCCTTACCAGGGATTTCATGAGTCCTGATTCGAGGGCGTCGATACGATCGAGGATCGGGTAGACTTCCGTATCGAGGAACTGATCACACATGTCTCGGATCATGCGCTGCTCCTCAGTAAATGCCTCGGCGGTATAGGTATCAAAGGGCGATGATTCTTTCACCAGCCATTCTCCTCCTTTTAGTACTGCTTTGTGTTCGGTTTTTGCGCTCATAACAAGAGTTTAAAAGTTTAAGGTTTGCGGTCCAGGGTTGCTTGCCATCTATTCGCCGGCTTACTTCCCTGTTGTTATTTTAGGTTGTCGTATACGATCTGTAGTACTTCCTTGCACACATCGATCTTCTCGGGCGGTACGGTCTCGAGCGCCTCGTTCAACGTCTCTTCGGCGAGCACCATACTCTGTTCCTGTAATTTTTGAGCCTGCTTCGTAAGGTAGATCCGGTTGATGCGCCTGTCGTGTTCGGACGCGACCCTCTTCACCAGGTCGAGCCGTTCCAGGTTATCGACTAAACGTGTAATACTGGGCTTGTCGCGAAAGGTCGCGTTGCACAATTCCTGCTGACTGATGCCTTCCTGCTTCCAAAGGTGATAAAGCACACTCCACTGTTCGATAGTCAGGTTTAGACCCGCCGTATTAAACTTCTTCTGTAATCTCCGCGCAATCGCGGTAGAAGCCTTGCCAGTAACAAAGCTGTATAATTCGCCTCTCTTAAAATGGTTGTTTGACATATAGTTGTTTGTGCAACTAAGTAAAAATAATCTTATTTTTGAAAAGCTGCAATTCCTTACTTGAAAAAATTTTCAAAAATTGGAAAGCTTCAATCTTAAATATAAGTCGTCGCAAATCAACTATATACGATTTGGTTCCGGACCCAAGACCGTTGTCTGTTTTCATGGGTATGGCGAGGATTCATCCGGCTTTCGGTTTCTTAATTCGCTTTCTCTGACTGACTATCTCTTCCTCGCCATCGATCTTCCTTGCCATGGAAGGACAACCTGGAATGAGAGGAAGGCCTTCTCAATAAATGATCTCCTAAGTATAGTTGATGCAATCCTCGCACAACAGGGAATAGAGGGAAAACTGCAATTCTCCGTCATTGGATTCAGTCTTGGAGCCAGGGTGGCCTTGCGGCTGTATGAAAAAGCCCCAGAAAGGATCAATAGACTCGTTTTGTTAGCCCCCGACGGTATGAAGTTGAATTTCTGGTACTGGCTGTCCACTCAGACATGGTTAGGGAATAAATTCTTCCGCCTCACCATGAAGCATCCCCACTGGTTTTTCGGCTTCCTAAAACTGCTCAACAAACTTGGATTCGTAAATACCAGCATTTTTAAATTTGTGAATGCATACATCGGAAATAGCAAAGTGCGCGATGCATTGTATAACAGGTGGACGGGGCTACGAGACATCAGGCCTAACCTGGCTAAGATCAAAAAGGAGATTAAAATTAACAAGACACCGGTAAGGCTGATCTACGGCCGACACGATCGAATCATTCTCCCTACACGCGGACATCGTTTCATTTCCGGCATCGAATCCCATGCAACATTAACCATCATCGACAGTGGTCACCAGGTCTTGTCTCCGAGGCATGTTTCGCATATTCAGAAGGCACTCTATGGGGAGTGAATGGTGAACTGTGAACTGTGAGCGGTGAGCGGTGAGCAGTGAGCGGTGAGTAGTGAATAGTGAGTAGTGAATAGTGAGTAGTGAGTCGGTCGTTTATCATCGAGGCTTCGAGTCACAAAGGCTCACTCACTATTCACTACTCACCATTCACTACTCACCGCTGACCACTGACCACTCACTCGTTCAACGTTAAACGTTAAACGTCAACCATCATCTGTAAATTTGTCAATATGACGGTGCTCATCCCGGTATTCATTGTCTTCTTCATCTATGCCTTGCTCATCATGTTCTATTCCCGCGCGTGGAAGAATAATCCCCTATTCAATCAACCTGTTCCGCCTTCTACAATGATCTCCGTAATAGTTCCCGCAAGAAACGAAGAATTGGCGATCGGGAGTCTATTGGATGCGCTAAAGCAACAGACATATCCGGGGGAATTATTTGAAGTGATAGTAATAGATGACCATTCCGAAGATCGAACCGCCGAAATAGTGAGGCAGTACAAAGATGTAAGGCTGGTGAGTCTGCAAGCAGACGCAATAAACTCGTTTAAAAAGAAGGCCATCGAAACGGGGATCGCCGCAGCGACCGGGGAGTTAATTGTAGCAACTGATGCGGACTGCAGACCGAACGCCGGATGGCTTCAGACCATTTCCGCATTCAGGAATAGTACCGGTGCAGTTTTCATAGCCGCGCCCGTAGTCATAGAATGCAACTCTTCATTGCTACAGATGTTCCAGGCCATTGACTTCATGATATTACAGGGAATCACCGGCGCCGTAGTGCAAACAAAGACCCTTACGATGTGCAATGGCGCCAACTTAGCCTATGACAGGAGCGTTTTCTACGAGGTGGGAGGTTTTGATGGCATCGATCGTATCGCGTCCGGTGACGACATGCTTCTCATGCATAAGATATGGAAGAAATACCCGGACCGCGTCCTTTATCTAAAATCAAAGGAGGCGATGGTATCTACACAACCGCAGTTAAGTTGGAGGGATTTCTACCAACAACGCCTCCGCTGGGCGAGTAAGGCAGGTCAATATGATGATAAGCGATTTCTTCCAGTGTTATTGGTAGTCTATCTCTTGAATCTTTCCTTTCTCATCCTCGCAATAGCCGGGTTCTGGAATAACGAGTATTGGATGTGGATGATTGGGCTATGGATCGCAAAGACCCTCGTGGAGTTACCTTTCGTGCACTCACTTGCGACGTTCTTCAATAAGGAGTGGGCCGTCCGATGGTTCCTCCTCTTTCAACCGCTACACATTGTCTACACGATCATTTCAGGTCTGTTTAGTCAGGTAGGCAAGTATGAATGGAAAGGACGTCGCGTGAAGTAGTAGGTATTGAACGCGCAGTTGGATTCCAAACTAATTCCAATTCTTTATACCTTCCGGGATTATGGCAATGAACTCCATATCATTTCAACAGGCTGCCTGGCGAAGACTCAGGAAG
>JACMKU010000128.1 GCA_014379965.1 Chitinophagaceae bacterium | reverse complement strand
ATCCGCGGTGGCCGGCCTCTTTTACGTTTAAGCGGTGAGATATAACTGGCAGCAGGTTCTGAGGCGTTCAAATTCTGCTCAATAAATCTTGAATTTCGCTGCTCTATTTTTGGTAAAGATTCGGCTATAGAAGAGCTAGGCTGCAGTTGAATTGCTCTCGAACATATTCCCAACGGCAAGAAAGGAAGCATTATAAAGAAACTATAATTAGCAATATTAAATATCGAGTCACATTATAAAGTGCACATTCGAGCTTATTGGAACTTTGAAATATAGAGCATTTGATTAAACCAGCTGCACAACTATTAATGTTTATATCTGTAGATCTTCCGAAATCTCACCTGTGCTCTTTCATCACGAAAACAGATCTTCATAACGGTCTACGTTTGCACACGCCCTATTGTTGAATACGGCATGCAAAGACACCAGAAACGGAACTAAAACCTGAAGCCTTCGTAAGTTTCTTCATTTACTAATAACGATAAGGAAGGTGATGGACAGTAACAGAATCCATTTATAAAACAATGTCTGCAAATCACCACCTGTTGACTGCTGTTCGGTCTTCTCGGTCCTGACCAATAATAGGTACGAAAGGGCAGGTATTGCTGGCTGAGCCAGTGCAAAGCCAACTGTATAAAAGCTCAACCCACTCCACCAGTACACCCTTCCCCGCCTAGTGACTGCTGCTAATAAGTACAAAGCCAAAGCCCAACCGTTTCTAGTCCCACCAGTATTACTGGACAAGTAATAGCCAAGAATAGGTAGAGTCGCAAAGCGACGGATTATTCGACCTGCTGAGTGTCGAAATTGTATAATCATATCAGCCTGGCCGTTGCTAATCAAGTCTCATCGGTTCTACTGGTCAGTAATGGGCAGGAATAGGCAAGTCTAGTTGACCAGGCCCGGCAAAGCATATGGATCCCTGCCTGCTCTGCCGATCTTCCCTCCGCCACCGAACCACGCCAGGTTGAGTCAGTCTCGTCATATTATATTTTCATTTAACACATATGTTGGCAAACTAGTTGTAGTACGCCAAGACGCCTGCGCTAAATCTGCTGTTTAGCGACTAATATAACTAAGCATATGATTAAGCACATTACGGCTGAAATCTAATGTCTCATTCGCCTGCTTAGCAACAGACTAATTGTCAATTTCCTCGCTTTTTTCAGTTATTTCATCACCGTTCAGAACTTCTCTCCGCTATTTTCTCAACAACAGCCCACTATTGTAGTGGATACGCTATGACCATATCCATGAGAGCCCTTAATGGGCTTTAGCCCGCTGCTCATTAACTCTCTTCCTACTTATTATTGATGACATATACAGCTGACCACTCATTGGGCCGTTAGTTCCTTCATTTCCACCCCAGATGATGGACGCTACTACCGGAAATAACCTCCTTAATCTCTGGTTCGGTTGAAAACCCTATTTAGGGCCCTTTAGCATGTCCTCGGATGGATATTCCAGTCGATAGCCCACAGTCCTTCCCCTCTATTGACTAAGGGTACTAAACTATAAGTGATATGGACGCTGATAGAATGGAGCATACGTTCACTTTGCACTTACACGATATCTTGAATCGGCAAGAAGTTGCTTTATTGAATGTCTTTATAGGAATAACGAATCACCTACTGGCCCTGGTAACAAGAATAAAGCTATGTTAACCTGAAGCTATTATGTCGTGTGCCAGTTTAATTGAGAAGCACAATTCCGCTCACAACTATTATCTGGTCCCTCATCCATGGGTAATGGCCCTCATCAACGCCACTCTTGAAGAAGTATTCAGGAACCGGTCACATTTGACCGGGGGAAACCGTTGAATGGATGCGTTATCTCTTTACTCTCCTAATTAAATTCTGCCTAAGTTCTCTTCAAGCAACAGGTGGCCAGGCATATTCCTTCGCTGTTTCAATTGCTTTCAACTCTAGGCCAAAAGCTAGGCTGCATCGAGCTCTCTCACTATACTCATCACCGCTGATCTGAAGTCACACCACCACAGTGCGGCGGTGCCCGTTTCTTTTCATTGCAGTCAGTTACTGGACTCCATCACTCGCTTATACTCCGCCCATCACTGCCGATCTGTAATCTCGCCGCTGCGATGCGACGGTGCCCGTTACTTCTCACTCCCAACAAGAGCTAAGCTTCGTCAATCGTCATCACTCTGCTTATCACTCTACTCATCACTGCCCATCTGGTTTATAGATAATGAGCGCTATCACAATTCTCATTGTCGACAACTTAATAGCGGCCGCCTTCGAAATGTTAACTATCCACTTTAGAATTGGGTTTGTTGACTCCTTTATGTCGATCCCTCTTGGGAAATGTAGCCTCAATTAGTAGACTTATGGAGATGATCCAATTCCGTAATCTCTTCTCGTCAGCTACATGATATAACCAACCCTCCTGTAGTATAGAAAAGCCAGATCTTCTTTATATTTTTCTCCCCTGGTACATAATAGTCCTCAACAACGTGTATTGAGATAATATTCCCCTCCTGGAAAATCAACATCCAACCTGTTGCACAGCTGCAGATCAACGCAATATCGTCACTTCATTGTCATTGAGATGTCTTCAACTGATCTTACGCCAGAAGAACTGAGGGATTTGTTACCTATTGTTCAAACCCAACCTCCCAAACCATGGACTATGCCGATCATGATGACGGCTCTGGCGACGATGTCATGGCTCAAACTCGCAGGCAGGACTGACCAACTCTTTAAATACAACAGAATCGAGGCCAGTGTGAAAATTCCAGTCGGGGTCCCTCACTGGATATTGAACGACTTCAACCAGTTGCTGCAAGACCCGAATGGAACCAGCTTATTGTTCACAATGTACCGCTATCACGGTTCGGATAACCTGGTAATTTCCCAATGGGAAGACCAATGGTTCCAAATCACCTGTTATCCGCACTTCTCGTACATGCCATACACAGACAATGACCAAGACGGCAAAACCGACTTCGCTCGAATTGCTTTTATTAAGGACTACGGGTTGCAACCGTAAGAAGTCCTTATCCTTGGGTGAAAATCGGCTAATGAGTAAAGTATCGGGGAACGGGTATGCAATGACCTGTCTGATTCATTTGTGGTCTCTCCGCCGCTAGTGCAGTTGTTTGGCATTGTCGACACCAGGAAGTACTATTTGGCAGAAAACGCAGATATTGGACTGGACGTTGTAACTCGAAATTCTTCCGCTATTTTCCTAACGTGGTCAAAGTTTCCTGATTTGGAAAATGGCACCGTTCCGGAGCCCGGGTGGTATGCTAACTATATCTATGCCATGCTACCAAAAACCAAACCACAACTTACGAAGAAGTGCGAAAGCTTCCAGGAAAACACCACCCCTTTCAGAAAGCATGGGAGAAAAGCATACATCAGAGGGTACATTCATGGTTACTGCAACAAAGACAACATGTTCATTGTGCCGGGAAGACCCAATATCCTCGAATTCGTCCCATTTATGGAAATCATAGACATCGACTGGACTTCTCCGTCTGAAAACAGAGGCCCAGGGGTACCAGCAACCCCATCAAAGAAGGTAGCAGAAGCGGATGAGGCGGTACCCAGAAAAAAGCGCAAGACATTATTCGACCCTTTCGGAAATGGAGCTTCTGCTTCCGCGTCAAATAAACCAACAGGGAAAGATGCTGCGAGAACATCGAATGATGAAACAATCGGAAGTAAGTAGTTAGACATTCTGGATATGATTTCCGCTAAGATATAAATGCTCAGATGGTATGAAGGATGTAAACAGGATACTCCTCAAAGAATTCGTGCACCCTGAGAATGCAATTGATGATGCCAAATCGGGTGGTGAAAGTGAACACGAAGATGGCGGAAAGGCTCTGGCGAAAAAGTTGAGACGCCGAGAAAAAAAGTGATTCGTCAGGTTTTTGTCTTGCGTACACTTGCACGGTTATTTTGGAAGGAAATTGGCCTAATACCACATAACCAGACTGAAAATTTCATATTTGTAGTCCCATTTCTACCCCGGGAGTTGACTTATAGTAATTTTTTATCTCTTCGCATTCTAGCTAGCAGGCGCTTTACATGACTCGCTCAGTGGTTTCGACGGTAAATAGAGGAATCGCTCGGATGAGCGGGAAGAAAATCCTGACTGGAAGGAAGGCATTCTTAAGGGCCGGCGCCAGCCGGGCCGCTCCCCAGTAAGATTGAAGCAAGTACACTTACCACCAAGCGCGATATTCGGCGGTGTGGTTGGTCATAATTATTTCAGCTACAATAATCGACCCGAATAGCTCCCGAGCACGAGTGGTCCAGAGTCAAAGTTAATATGAAATAGGGTAGAAATGATATGGCATCACCGGCTCAAGAATCTAGAACAACCTCTGCACCGAAACATGTTCTACTATGTATAGCTGGCTACTCGCAAGCAATCTTTAAGAGATGACAATCCTAATATCATGATCCAGACAGAGCTGAAGAGCACAGCGGATGCACCCATCTACGTGCACAACGACATACATCTCACGGCAGTTGCAATATGCGCATATCATTTCCAATAGTCGTACGTAACTTCGCCCGGCTACTATTAACAGTCGTTTGCCGAAACCTTGTCTTTTTTGCCCGACGACTTGTGGCATAAAGCAGGCGTCGAGAGTAAAGTGGTGAGCGACCTCTCCAGCCTGCGTGCCTGGTGCGTGCTTGCAAGGCAGAGTAAGAAGGATAGCCTGGAGGTTGGCGATGAGT
>JACMKU010000127.1 GCA_014379965.1 Chitinophagaceae bacterium | reverse complement strand
GTTGAGGAAGCTGACGGGCAATATTGTTTGAATTGTCGTTATGATGGCGGTGCCTGTTGAATAATCCACAGCTTGTGTTGGCGCGCCAGTATCTGGAGATTGATAAAAAAGGCCTGGAGGGTCCGAGTGGGTATTGCCACCGAGCTCGATGAAATTATACCATACTCCTCCCTCGCTCAGATTTCCATCTGGCATGCTAATAAGCGAAACCCTTCCTACTGTTGCACCAGTGAAAGTAAGTTCTATAAGAGAATATTCAATATTTTCCGCAAAGGTGACATATCCCATCGAAGGAAGGTTATTTGCGCCAGTATAGTTAAGATTAAAATATTTATAAGTGGCATCAGAATATGTGCCGGAGGCATTTAATGTAGTGGGCAACCGATCAGGTTCTAATGCTGTGACAGCAACCGTCGCGCCGCTGTTTGCAACAGGAATCGCAATACTAAAAATATAATTGCTAGGTTCAGTTAAAATATCGCCCCCTACAGCTTTTACGACAATCCTCACTTTCCCATTCACGATTTTTAACGTCGTTTGTAGAGTTTGACAAAACGGCGAAAATTGAAGGCCTGCAAGTAGCAAAAACAGAGTAAATTTTTTCATGGTGTTTGTTTTAAGTTTTGGTATCAGCGTCGTTGTTCGGTCACTATATTGATGGTGGAACTAGATAATACTTGTGATAAAATAAATGCTGGATCATTTCCTGGACCGCTATAAATAACACGTCCATCAAAATTCACGTCAGCAACATTATAAATATTGAGTACAGCAGTACCTAAGGTGTTAGTCGAGATGCCCACAGCTGAAAGAATCGCTCCCGGATCATTTCCGGGTCCACTATACACCACTCGATTGAAAGGAGGATTTGTGTTTACCGCAACCGGGTTTCCACCAATCATCACATTGTTAGCCCCAATTATTCTATATGCAGCTGCAGTGCCGAAAATGTCAGCATTTGTTGCTGTACTAAAGTTGAAGTGATGGGTGGTGGTAGGCGAAACTACACCTAATGACTTTGCTGATATTGATACCAGATTTTCCACGCTCATACCTAAGTGATTTCGGTGCCTCACTGTCAAATAATAGTTTCCTGTCCTGAGGCCTGCAAAAGCCACAACCGAATCTCCGGTGATATCAACGACTCTTCCATCCTCGCGAATTAACGCAGCCCGACGCATAACAAGCACATTCGAAGCGTCTCTTAACTCGAGCAGTACCCAGTCTGTGATGTCAAGGGCGTTAGATGGCGTTGAAGTAAAAAAGCCGGAAGGAACCTTTTCTCCTCCGTTATAATTTCCGAAAGCTGGAGTATTATAGGGTTGGTTCAATGCAAATGTATTTAATGCAGTCGCCCAAGCGGGATTCACATCTTTATGACGGGCTAAGGGTCCGCTATAGGCTCCTTGTAGAAAGACCTTCGTCAATAACGGGGTCCAACTCGTATGCAAATAAAAATTCCCCGTCGTCGGTGCCTGCACCTGTATCCATTGTACCAATCCATCCGCCGTTGTTCCATTCTTCGTCTGTGACAGGTAAGTATTCACTCCGCTTCCATCTGTGAAATCAATCTTGCAACCGGGCACGGTCTCCACCTGGTGCGTCGCACCAAGCTTTGCGATCGTCACCGCTGTATCCACTGATCTTAAGGCGGTCAGCTCGCTGGCGAGGAAGAAGAATTGCAGATCAATGTTAGTAGCGGAGCCATTCGTGATCCGGTAATTCCGGTCGAGGTAGCGTTGATTGGAAGTAAGATCCGTCCTCACAGAACCCACGTGTATGTTTTGTGCAACGATGTAGTCACTTACCGACAGCCCCGTTGTGTCTCTTGCAAGCGCGATCAGCCTGCTGTTGGCATCCATCAGTGGCTGCCATCCCATATAGTCAGTAACCCCATTAGATGTCGGTACAGGATGTGTTGTCGCACATGAAACCTCAGTGGCTAACATACTTTGATTGAGTTCATCTACTGTGATACAAAATGTACCACCCGTGGTATTCTCATCATAACGATCCACTCCGACATAATAAACTGTGCCTGCCTGTAGTCCCGCCGCGTAAACAACCGACATGTGACCACCATCGAGAAAGTGGCCGCCATCATCATCGCAGGAGATGATCTTGAAAGTAGCATAGTCCGTAACGTTCGTGGTACTGAATAGCGCAAGCTTTGAATTTGTTAGTGTGTTGCCCGATCCAACGTCTGTGCTTATGCGAACTGCCCCACTGGAGGGTGCGGTGAACTTAAACCATGTTGGCGCTTGTATGGTGCCTGAACAACCTGGATAGGCTCCGGAATTTGTCTCTTCTATACTTGCCGTTGCGTTGACGTTGGTATAGGTCGCACCCGTACAGCTCGCATTCACCGTGATGGTGAATGCCCCCGGTGCCTCATCATTGGCAACACGTGTTGTGAACGAAACCGGCAGCGAATTAGGACTGAAGTTTCCGGCGCAATCCTGTCGTACATAAACGTCATAAGTAGTATTGCCATCGAGCCCCGTTAATAACCTCGACAATGAACCTTCAACCAAGACCGTACCTCCACCTGCTGATGCATTCGTACCGGGAGTAAACCCTTTCAATCCGTATTCGATTACGAAACTGGTGCCTATAGACGAATATCCCACATTGGCGCTATTAGCAGTAAGTGTGGTGATCGCGGCGTTTGTCGGCGGTTCGCATACAGGTGTCACCACTACGCTCACATTATCGAGAGAAAGGAAGGCCTGGTCTGCATCTGAGAAACCATGAAAGCCGATATGATAGATACCGGTGGATGTCGGGGTGAAGTCAACGTCTACCTCGATCCATCCGTTGTTGTCGATATTCGTATTCGTAAACAGTGTGCCTGAAGTCATTGATGAGGACGTGGCTCCTTGTCCATATTTAACTTCGAGCTTCTCGGTGTAAATCGCTCCATCCGAATTCCGATACTGGAAGCGGAGTCGGTAACTCGTACTACCTGTTAGATTGAGACCCTTTGTGAAAAACCAGTCGTCCATTGGCGTGACCCCATCGAATTCGTAATCGATGCGGAGCGTGTTGTTGAACGATACGGGTAGGTCATTCGCTACCGTTCTCCAGGTATTGTCATTATTCACGTTTTCTATCGTGAGACAGTTGGCGACATAAGGCGCCATCACTTCGTCGAATCGCTCTGTGTAAGGAACATTAACTGACGTGCACGCCGCATCCAGCGTGATATTGTCAATATGAAAATCGTAATCAGCGACATCGTCCACGGAGTTGTCGGTTGCGACGAAAGCGATCATTACTTCCTGCCCGGCGTATGCTGCGAGTGAAATGGCCTGTTGAACGAATGAACTGCTAACCGCGCTCGTATTCGACCCATTGAAATTTAAAATGGTGGTCCACGACGCTCCGCAATTCGTAGATAATTTCACGAAGACTGAATCATCAGTGCCGGCCATGCCATTAGGATCGGGTAAACTGCTGTTGAAGTCAGTAATGGCTATTTTGAATTTAAGTTCAGTATTTGCCTGAACGGAAAATTTAGGTCCACTGATCCACTCGGATTGCCCGGTGCCATTGAGTTCAATGGCTGCACTAGTTGCGCTTCCGTAAATGTTTGTTGACGCTATCCAATTGGAACTTGTCCCTGTCGGCGTTTGCGTGCCCGTGGCTTCGCTCCAATTTGGGAAGACGTTGGCGAGATTGCTTCCGGAATAACCGATGAAATGGACAACCTGTGGAAGTGTGACGACCGACGTGGCATTGATCATCACGGAGGAGTTCACGCTATTGTTGCCCGTAGCCGTTTCACCTGTCACAGCGATATCGGCTACGATGTTGTGTAAGCCATTTCCCGACAGGTTGGCTGCTGGTGACACAGGAAATGATTGCGAAGCTCCTGGTGCTAATGTGCCAACAGTCACGGTGGCTGTAAGCGACTGTGCAGATGCGCCAGTGATGGTGACCGTAATGGTCATGTTGTTGATGCTGAAATCGAGGGGATCGGTGCCTTCATTCTTTACATCCACGGAGAGGGAAACTGTATTGTTGGGACAACGCGATGTGGGAAGACCAGTGATGGTCTGTACTGCTGCATCCAATGCAAGTGGGTTCCCCGCGTACTCACCAGTATAGCCGGTGATAGCGGCGATCATTGCAATAAACAGTAAACAGTGCATCTTCCTCATACGGGAGTGTCAAATAAGAATAGTGGTTGTAACAATGGGATTTCTCGAAGGATAGACTGATAATGGTGATTAGCACCATTGCAGTTACTGAACAATCATCAGGGGTAACATAGGAAAATGGCAAGCATGCATTTCCTTTTGAAGACAATACAAGATTTTTCTAGCTTGACATGGATGGTGGAAGGTGGGAGTTTCAGGAATGGATAGGCGGCCAATATAGTAACATTTGCCTATTTGACAAAGGATTGTGAAGAAATTCTAGGCCCCTAAATCGTTGGGACTGAGTCGGCGTCCGATGTGGCGAAGACAGACACCAAGTTCCCCATCATTTCTCCAATACAAAGTGACTCAGTACTCTATACCGTGGTAGGTGGAAAGTTGGATTTCGGCGTTGTCGTCTTAGGCTCTTTCAACCGGATGTCGGGGAAGAGGGCTGCGAGGAGCATGACAATCGAGGCTGCCAGGGCGAGGTAAATACCCGCCTGCTTTTCGGGGCAATCTCCCGCACGGCAAAGTGTGATGATGAAGAAGTTACGGATACCCCAGGCAAGGTTCAGCGCTGTCACCGCAAGGTTGGCCCTTTTAGCCCAAATTCTTGGCACAAAACTGAACAACAGGAAGAACGTGGAAGTGAGAAAGTAAAAGAAACCAGGTTTACCGAAGCGGGTGCCTTCGGAGTCAACACCGGTGACTACCAGACCGCGGGATGGTATGGTAACCCATGGAAGAAAACACGCAACGACAAGAAGGATGGCGGCCAGGGCGCCGAACCATTTCATGTACTTCATATCGATGCAAGATAAGGTTTCACGCAAAGACGCCAAGTTTCGCAAAGACGCAAAGAGAGTTATAAAGATTGAGTCCTTCCGAATAACGAAATGATCTTCGAATTAAAATACCCTTTGCGTCTTTGC
>JACMKU010000126.1 GCA_014379965.1 Chitinophagaceae bacterium | reverse complement strand
TGGTAAACTGCATATCTAATGCTTTCACCCGGGTATAGGTTTCTCCCAAATTGGTGACAACATAGCGCGGTGGCAGAAAGTTTAACGCTAAAGATATCACATCATAACGACAGCGATCGCAATGACACATATCTGGCTGAGTGGCTAGCACCTCATCGAGTTTCTCCCAAACCAAGTCTTCCATATAGTTTTTTAATTGCATAAAGAATTCCTCCCTGCTTAGTTTGGTTTATAACTGCTCCACGGACCCATATCAACGGTACTATTCGTATTTGCCGGAAGCTCAATACTTCTGACTAAAGCGCTGTCATAGTCAATACTCGCATTTTGGCGCATCGTCACCCCACTGCCTGATACGACAAATCCTTTAATGTTGGCGCCCTGTCCTAGCCTTATGGCACCGTTAGAGTACAGTCCAACCTTAAAGTTGTCCGACCCTTTGCCAAAATTCTGGTCAACATAGAGGGAGAGGATTTCAATTTCGAACGTTCCGTTAAATACAGGTTCACGGATCCCGTTAAAGGAGAAATATACCAGCCGATGAGCGTAGTGCCGCCTGTATCCTTGTCAGTGCGCCCGGAATTCCTGGTAGCCACTAAGGAAATCCGAAATAAAATAGGTTTGGAGGTGCACGCCTTGAAAAATGTGCAGTTGAATGATGCGCGTGTACACATTCAATCACCCAGCAAGGATGAGGACCTGGCAAATCCCGGCACGATACAGTTGCAGCTTGCAAAGAACCAGGCAAGGACATATGAAGTTGACGGACCTGCCTTTCCGGCCTCAGGTCCGCTCAATTATTATGTGAAAAGCAATAGCGCGGATTATGGGCAAAACATGATCGCCATTCGCCATGACCATATTCCCTCGATAATTTATTTTAAACCAGTGCAGGTGCCCTTGGCATCGATGCAACTGGCTACTTATGGCAAGCGGATAGGTTATATCATTGGTGCAGGCGATAAGGTGCCCCAGGCGCTCGAGCAAATGGGGTATGACGTAACTCTTCTTACGGATAAAGAGCTTTCCAGGAATAGCCTCACTCAGTTCGATGCGATCATGACTGGCGTCAGAGCCTACAATACCAATGAGTGGATGAATAATCATTACGATAAACTTATGAAGTATGTTAGTGATGGTGGCAACCTGATTGTTCAATATAATACCAGCAACAACATCGGACCCGTGAGGGCAAAAATATCTCCCTACAATTTTACAATAGCCCGACAAACACGAATCACAGATGAGAATGCTCCAGTGACATTACTTAAATCCGATCATGCCGTACTGAATTTTCCAAATAAGATTACTCAGGAAGATTTCCGTGGCTGGGTGCAGGAGCGGAGCATCTATCATGCCGCGGGATGGGATTCTACTAAGTTTGAAACTGTGATTTCTATGCAGGATCCCGGGGAGAAACCGGATGCCGGGGGATTGATCATAGCGAGGCATGGGAAAGGCGTTTTTGTTTATACGGGTCTTGTTTTTTTCCGCGAACTGCCTGCTGGAGTTCCGGGGGCATACCGGCTATTGGCAAACATCATCGCACTCAACAGGAAGAAAAGTTTTTGATATCAAGCATCGCCATACGCAGGGATGTAAAACAATACGAATGGGAACTACTAGGAAACCGGATGCGAGAAGAGGGGAGATGGCATTTATCATCGCCATTATCCTTGGATTGGTGATTGGCATTTTGATAAAAAGGGTAAGACTTGGAATACTCTTGGGAATGGTAATTGGAGGGGGCATCGTATTTCTCAGCTGGCTCCGCACACGAAAATAAATATGCAGACACAGGATAACGATAAGGCACCTTTATTTAAGAGCTGGAAAAGCTGGTATTTACTGGTCGTCCTATTCCTTGTCATACTGATCATCTTGTTCTCGTTATTCACGAAACGATTTTCATGAGTCAACTTGATTGGATAGTACTTGTAGTAACGTTGCTTGCCATCATCACCTATGGTTTGTATAAGAGCCGTACTTCCCACAACCTTGATGGGTACTTCCTGAGCAATCGTAGCATGCCATGGGGCCTCGTGTTGTTAAGCATCATGGGCACGCAGGCTAGCGCCATTACTTTCCTCGCCGCCCCTGGACAGGCATACACTGAGGGGATGGGGTTTGTGCAATATTATTTTGGTTTACCCTTGGCTATGGTGGTGATCTGTATTTTCTTCGTTCCCATATTCAATAAGCTGAAGGTGTATACGGCGTACGAATACCTGGAGAACCGGTTCGATGGAAAGACAAGGACACTAACTTCCTTTCTGTTCCTCTTGCAACGTGGACTCTCCACAGGTATCAGCGTATTTGCTCCTTCTATTATCCTCTCCTCATTACTTGGTTGGAATATCTACTGGACTAATCTCTTCATGGGAGGGTTGCTAATCATCTACACGATGACTGGCGGCGCAAAGGCAGTAGCATATACCCAGCAACTTCAACTTCTCATTATTTTCATTGGGATGTTTCTTGCGGGATATATGGTGGTAAACATGCTGCCAGCCAACGTTGGTTTTACTGATGCGCTCAAGGTTAGTGGAGAATTAGGAAGGTTGAACGTGATAGATAGCGGCATCACTAAAAATGGTATTGACTGGAGCGGTAAGTATAATTTGTTAAGTGGGATCATTGGTGGTTTCTTCCTGGCACTATCTTACTTTGGGGCCGACCAAAGCCAGGTGGGACGATATTTAACGGCCCGCTCGGTTGGGGAAAGCAAGATGGGTCTTATCATGAACGGGATTGTCAAGATTCCGATGCAGTTTCTCATCCTGCTAGTTGGGGCATTGGTCTTCACATTTTATCAGTTCAACAAGGCCCCGTTGTTTTTCAATGACAAGCAGGTAACGAAAATTGAGAACTCACCATTGAGGGATTCTTTCCGAATGGCTAACGCGGAGTACAATCTGCTGTCGGGAAATAAGGAATCAACCGTGATCGCTTACGCAAAGGCACTGGATGAGGACGACCAGGCAGAGAAGCAGCGACTCGGATCGGAATTAAAGACCCTCCAGGTCAGGTCAGACAGTATACGCAAGAAAGTAAAGACATGGATCGGTTCAGGGGTTGTGGGGGGTGATGACAATGATACAAACTATATATTCCTACGTTTCGTAGTAGATTACTTGCCTGCCGGGCTAGTTGGATTACTTATAGCAATCATATTTATAGCATCGTGGGGTAGTATCGCTGCGGCGATCAATTCACTAGCCTCCTGTTCGATGGTAGATTTTCACCGGAGGTTCACAAAGAATATTGATACTGGTGAGGATGAATACAGGCTATCGAAAGTGTATACCCTTGGATGGGGGATCTTCTGTATAGTGGTTGCCATGTTTACCTACAACATCGGCAATAGCCTGATAGAGGCTGTCAATATACTCGGTTCGCTTTTTTATGGTGTGATTCTCGGTGTCTTTCTCGTCGCCTTCTTCTTCAAGAAAATCACCAATGGTAATGCGGTTTTCTGGGGAGCCTTGCTGGCCGAGTTGTTAGTCCTGACTGTCTACCTGCTGACGCAGACCAAGCCCGCCGTGATTAATATGGGCTTTCTCTGGCTGAATCCGATTGGGGCGTTTGGGGTGATAATCTTCACGCTGTTGCTGAATAAAGCGATGCCGCGGCAAGCGAGGTAAGCAAGTGAATGGTGAGTAGTGAATGGTGAGTGGGTCGTTTTAGCAGGGAATTCCCAAAC
>JACMKU010000125.1 GCA_014379965.1 Chitinophagaceae bacterium | reverse complement strand
AATTTCTGTTTGTTCTTATCATACCATTTCAGGAAGGCGAAAAACAATCCCAGACCGATACCAGCAGGCCAACTCCCGATCGTTGAGAAGATGAATGCCTGTGGATCTTCCGTTGCGGAACCATCCATGATGAATAAGGCGAGTATCTTATAACCAAGCAGAAAACCCAGCAGAAAATTCAGAAGAATCTCGCCTGCGCTTGCGGGCTGCCCAACCATCACTTGTATTTCCGTGGGATGCAGCAAACCTTGCTTGCTCTTGCGACGCAACTCCATAGTAAGGATGATTGCCGCGACGATAAATGCGATAGCTACGAAAAAACCGAAGGAATTGACAAAACGAAGAAATTTCCACTCTACTCCAAAGAGGTCCTTGAAGGCAAAATAAAGGTTTGGATACATTCAGAAATGTTGGTTTGTTAGAGAGGCGAATATACGAGTATTGAGAACAAGTATTCTGTGATAAAATAATACCTCTTCTCCTTGAGGAGAAGAGGTATCGGAAGCTATTTTAACTTATAAAATCAATTGCAATGCTGGTCGAATGCGCCTATGAGGTTATTCGCGATCATCTGAGCCGGTCTTCCTTCAATCTGGTGTCGCTCGATGAAATGGACAAGCTTGCCATCTTTGAAAAGCGCGATTGCTGGCGATGAGGGCGGGTAAGGCAGGAGGTGCTCTCTGAGACTCTTGATGGCGTCCATGTCGAAGCCAGCGAAACTCGTTGTAAGGAAGTCAGGCTTGGTTGCTGCATTGGCCACCGCCATCAACACGCCGGGACGAGCCGATCCGGCCGAGCATCCACAAACGGAGTTGATCATCACGAGGGTTGTGCCTTTCTTAGAGAGTTGGGATTCTACGGCGTCTGCCGTGAGCAACTCCTGGAAGCCGTTATCAGTTAACTCTTCCTTCATGGGTATGACTATAGCTGCAGGATACATAGTTGTTTTTGTTTGATGTAAGGAACACAAAATTAAACAAAAAGTTCATTGGTGTTTCAAGTTTAAGAGTTTAACGGTTTAAGGGTTTAACAGTTGTGGTACCAGTGCTTCATTACAACTCCGAATCTCCGGGAACCTGAACTTTTAAACTTTTAAACCTTCAAACCCTTAAACCCCGTATATAACTAAGCCGCTAAGAAATAGTGTCAGTTGGTTCGAGGCGGTCCGGAAATTTTGTCGGCTAATTTACCCGATATGGATAGGAATGTCAGCAAAAAGTCGGATGGTATGTTGTTTGAACGATGAGGAGAAAAAATGCTAAACTTAAAACTTTAAAGCTATGACACATGTAAGATTTAATCGCAAGCCCATTGATTCAACCTTTAGCTCATTGGTGGATGGATTGTTTTCTGAATTACCGGCTGTTTTCAAGAACGGTCAAACTTCCCAGGATTGGAGAGGTTCAATCCCGGTAAATATTAAGGAAAATGAGAAAGGGTATCAATTAGATGTAATTGCTCCCGGATTGGAAAAGCAAGATTTCAAAATAAGCCTGGATCAGAAACTTCTGACCATAAGTGCCGAAAAGAAGGTAGAGGAAACAAAAGGGGGAGAAAACACTGAAGTCATCAGGGAAATCAGGAACGAATATTCATACAAAGCTTTTTCGAGATCATTTACTCTGGATGAAAAGATAGACGCAGATAACATCGAAGCGAAATATGTTAACGGAGTCCTAACATTAAACCTTCCGAAGAAGGAAGAAGTCAAAAGAGCGTCTAAAGATATAAGCGTACTATAAAAAATTAAGATTTTTCTCATAAGCAGTTGGTTTTGGTTTACACCCCGTCGTTTCTACGATGGGGTTTCTTGTTTTATACGTTTAAGGGTTTAACGTTTAACGTTCTTCAAATCGAAGTAGCGTTATATACTGCGATATTTCTTTGAGGCATATTTCAATTCTCTAGCGCACAATCGAGAATCAGAACGTTAAACGCTAAACCCTTAAACGTTAAACGCCGGTGCGCTATATGCATCCCTGCCGCCGGCGTGTGTCAATCAGGTATTGTATTTTCCACTGGCCATTGAGCCGGACAAGCAAGAAAGAATTTACACCGCAGTGACTGAACTGTCCGTTATGATAAAACTGGTACGGAGTCCAGACCATCGCCATCGGCCCATCTATCTTGATTGTTTCGAACGAAATTCTTTCATCCGCAGAATCCTTTTTTAGTTTGCCAACGAAGGAGGCAAATTCTTTCAGGTCTTCAGAACGGACAATAGTCTTCCCTTCCTGTCGTGTGATGGTCTGTAGGATCGCGCTCTCGCTAAATGCACTATTAAAGGTCGCAATGTCGGCGTTCTTCATCCCAATGAAAAGGTTGTTGACAGCACCCCTTACAGAATCCTCGGTGGACTGCGCATATGATAAGGTGTGAAAAGCAAGAGCTGTTAAGACAAACAAAAAAGACTTCATATTAACAATATTTAAGGTGCCGTGACGAACAAATCGTCGTCTCAAAATAAAATCATTCAATATGAAAACAATGAGAATTGTACAAACGGCGATTATAGCTTGTGTCGCGGTTGTAATGGTAAGTTGTGGTTCGAGCCGCGAATACCAGGGCAGGTCATATCCCCCACCGCGTCCCCAGTCCAATTTCAACCTTGTGATCAGTTCACATCCTGGGCTGATGATCTCCCGCCATCCAAGCGGTAGGTATTATTACAGGGATACACACGGACACATTTATTGGAGAGGGTATGGTAACAGATATTACCTGGACAGGAGGTATATGAACCGCTCGTACTACAATCACCAGCAGTATAATGATTGGAAACGCTACAATAATAATAATAACGGCCGTAGCAGGAGAAGATATTAAACCAACGGGGAAACTGGTCGGCAGCTGAGCCCGCTACATATAACCTAGTATTCGTAGCATGCTTTGCGCGGTCTGTTGTTTCGCATGCAACCAGTCGACCAGTTTTCCGTTTTTATCGTAGCCTACGATCACATGTTTTGGTGAAGGAATCAGGCAATGCTTGATGCCACCGTAGCCACTTATTTGGTCCTGGTAGGCACCGGTATGAAAGAAGCCCACATAAAGCGGCTCCCCATTATCTAGTTTCGGAAGGAATACTTCGTTGATATGTTCTTCCGAATCGTAATAGTCATGGCTATCGCAAGTGATCCCACCTAGCACTACCCGTTGGTAGTCTACTTCCCATTTATTAATTGGTAGCATCAGGAATTTCTCACCGATACCCCATGTATCGGGAAGGGTGGTAATAAACGATGAATCTATCATGTACCAGGTCTCGCGATCATTCTGGACCTTCTCCCCAGTCACACTATAAATATGCGCCATGCTTTCGCCGACGGTAAAACTTCCAAACTCCGTATAAATATTGGGCATCGGTACCTTCGCCTTCTTGCATGCGGATTTAATGTTCCTTACAATTTCATTGATCATGAACTGGTAGTCATACTCGAAACCCAGCGAATGTTTGATGGGAAAACCGCCACCGAGGTTGATAGAGTCCAGCTCGGGACAGATCTTCTTCAACTGGCAATACAAGTTGATGATCTTATTCAATTCACTCCAATAGTAGATGTCATCTTTAATTCCTTTGTTGAGAAAAATGTGGAGCATCTTTAGCTGAAACTTGCTCTCATATCCCTCGATCCTGTCTACATAAAATTCTAGAATATCTTTCGCCCTGATCCCGAGCCTGGATGTGTAGAATGGAAACGTTGGTTCTTCTTCTGCAGCTACGCGAATACCTAGCTTGAATGAGCCCTTCACTGTCTTCGCATATTCCTTGAGTTCATCTTTATTGTCCAGCACGGGGATCACGTTCTGGAAGCCTGAATTAAGCAGAGAGGCAATTCGGCGGGTGTATCCTTTATCCTTGTAGCCGTTACAAATAATATGTATGTCCTTAGTGATCTTTTTTTTCTGGTATAGCTTCTTGATGATCTCAATATCGTAGGCGTATGAGGTCTCGAGATGAATTTCCTGCTTCAGTGCCTCTTCAACAATGAAGGAGAAGTGCGAGCTCTTGGTACAGTAGCAATAGTAATACTTGCCTTCATACTTGTGCTTCTTGAAAGCATTGGCAAACATGTTTTTT
>JACMKU010000124.1 GCA_014379965.1 Chitinophagaceae bacterium | reverse complement strand
AGTAGCGGCGCAGACGGTCATGATCGAAGGTGTAAACGATTTCGGGAGAAGCAGGCGTGCTCATGCGGCGATGGGGTCGGGCCAAACCTCCAGCCGCAACATCAACCGGCTTACACTTCTTCGCGTCCTTTCCGATCTTCGCGAGAACCCATGTAGATCTGGAGACCCGACGATCCGTAGGGTCCGAACACCCCTCGACCCTCCGTCGTCCGACGCTCTGACGTCCGCTTTCTCCTTCAACTTAAACTTCCCACTTCACCTGGCGCGCCGCGCCCACCTCTCGCCCACTTGTCACGCCAACTCGTCCCGCCGCAGCATCGGCGTAGGTGGAAGCGCACTGCGCGACGGCGGATCGTCCCTCGACTAATATCCGCTCCCTGCTTGCAAAAGCGGCTTGCGATAGCGGAGCGAACCTGCCCCGCTGAAAGTCACATGACGGCAGCCAAGTCCCGCTTCCCGTTGGAGTTATCCCGAGGATTCGTAACTAGGCAAATGGCTCCAAATGTTAACATGTTTCTGCCCGGCCCTTTTTCTGCACCGCAATTTTTGATATCAAAATAGAAATTTTTAAACCTACCCAATATGAGCGAAGATCATGTAAGTGAAATTGCTGAAGAAATAGATGATCAATATTCTAATGATGATTTATATAATATAACATCTTGGGGTGCTGATTTGTCATTCCGTGAATTGATTACGATGTATGATGAAAATGAACTCATTAAGCCGGAGCTGCAGCGCCAGTATGTTTGGGATAAAGTAGAGGCAAGTCGGTTCATTGATTCATTATTGCTTGGACTGCCGGTGCCTAGCATATTTCTAGCGAATACTGGGGATGAGCAAAAGTTGATTATTGATGGATTTCAGCGCATAATGACTGTGTATGATTATGTGAAGGGCATATGGTCTAAAGATGGAAACGTGTTTCGATTGTCTGGCAGTGATAAAATCAATCCGCGTTGGCAGGGGAAGGCGTTTACCCAGCTAAATAGCTCGGAGCAGAAGAAAATTAAAAGCACTACAATTCATGCGATTGTATTTGAGCAAACACGTCCGAAGCACGGAGACACTAGCTTGTATCAGATATTTGAGCGGATTAATACCGGCGGTAGGACGCTTGTGGCTCAAGAAATTAGGAATTGTGTGTATCAGGGAGCGTTGAATACGTTGCTGTTTTCTTTAAATAAAAATAAGCAGTGGCGAGGGCTGTTTGGCGGGGAGCCCGACAATCGAATGAGGGATATGGAATATATTCTTCGTTATTTTGCGTTAAATACTTCATTGGTTCTCGATCATCCTAAGGGGAATATCTCCCTGAAGAAGCTGCTTAATGAATATATGGGTGATGCGCAGAATAACAGTGTTGCTGCCATAGCCAGTCAGGAGCGGGTTTTTTCGGAAACTATGGATTTTATAACGAAAAATATTGGGGAAAATGCATTTTACAATATTGTCCAAGGCGATCCATCTAAAATCAGAAAGAGGTTTTATCCGACAGTTTTTGATTCTATATCAATAGCCACGGCCCGCGCTCTTGTTGCGCTTGGTGACGTAATTCCAAAAGTGAACTTAGAGGCTAAACGTTTAGTTTTGTTACAGGATGAGTCTTATCGGAAGTTTACCAGCGAGGGCACTATGCAAGCGGAACACATACAGGGGCGGATTAATTTAGCCATGCGTCACTTGTATGGAATTTAACATAATAAATCCATTGGTTGCGGAGCGTGTTAGCACCTGTATTGATGAACTTGATAAAATTGATCGCGTTCTTGGGGAAATCGGTGTGACTAGCCATCCTGCGCCATTCTTGACGAGATACTCTATTGTAAGATCCTGCGGAACTATTGAGTATGGATTTAAATCTATCGTATCTGATATACACGAAGCAAGTCAGTCGCCTCAGTTAAAGAATTTTATAGACGCTAAATTTAGGAATAGCTCCATGAATCCTAGCTATGAAAACATCTGTAAAAGCTTGAAGGCTTTTGATGATGCATGGAGTGAGAAATTTAAGAAAAAGGTGAATGAACTGCCTGATGCGGCTCGAATTAAGTCATCCTTAAAATCCCTAAATGAGGCGCGTAATCAATTTGCTCACGGAGGTTCTCCTGTAATGTCGTTTACATCAGTAATTAGCTATTTTGAGGATGCGTTAAGAATTTTGGAGGTGATTGAATCTGTCGTTACTGATCCAGTGTGAACGGCTAGGCCATGAGGTCGGAATAGATTTCCGTTAATATGTATAAGTCCAAGATCGACCAACGAGGTCAGGCCGTAAATTGGCAATTAATCCACTAAATACCGACTCCGGTTTCAGCACCCATTTTGAATAAACCATGAAATCCCTAATACTCACTCTCGCCCTCATTCTTTCCCCGGTGGCTACTATGGCGTCGGATATCGCCTCGGTGAATTTTAAAGCCATCAAGGACGATCTGCGGGAATACTATTTCTCGAAACCGGAAAATGCTGAGATCAAGGCCAGCTTCCTCAGTGCCTCGGCGGATGAGAAAAAGCGGATGGAGGACATGCAGGCGGCCCTGACCGAGGGCAAAGGCTCCGTTGATATTAAAAAAATGATGCCCAAGGGCGGCGGACAGGAGCGGTTTCAGTTGGAGCGTAAAATCGACGCGGATCTCAAAAAAGAGCTGTATCTGATCGTGACCAAGTTGGGCCTGAAATATGAGTTGATCTATGACTCTTCTGATACCGATGCGGTCATTTACGCCAAGAGCCAAGTGGACGACATCACGACGACGGTAAAACAGGCGATTATCGAGCTCGGTCGGGCGAAGTGAGTTTTGACCTCAAATCCCTTAAAATCTATAATTATCGGACGGATCCCAGTCTCGAAGCGGCAATAACATGAAAAATTCCCTATTTATAATCGCTGTGCTTTTCGCGTGTTTTTCTGCAATAGCGAATGCGGAAATACTGAAGATCTCCACGCTCGAAAGTGACGAAGAAATCCGAATCGAATTTTCGTCGCAGGGATGCTTCCATAATACGAAGTTTTTTTATGTGCTGCGTGGAGGTAGCACCAAATTTCTGGACGTTACCCAAGCGAAGTCCGAGTGGAATGCAGAGAAAAAAGAAATGGTGGATTTAGGGGTAGTCCCAATCGGCACTGTTGCACTACAAGTTGAAGACGTAAATGGCCTCGATCATCTTTTCTCATTTTATCGAATGAAAAGCGATGGCGGGTGCACGACAATCGACCACCTTAAAGTTGAGTATATACGTGCTGGTAAAATTATTGGTGAAGAAAAAATTACCGACTCATCGTGTGCAGTCTCAATGATTAGCATGATGAAGGCGGACGAAGGATACAGAAAGAGAGTAGGAGATCCCGAGAATTGGGCATTCTTAAAACAGATCGTCACCTTTAATGAGCTTACTGCGCGCATTAAACCCTGAGCCGAACCAAGTCTTACCGACATGACCACAGCTGTCTCGTGTAGTGCTGCGCGCGCCCCGCGCCAGCAGGAGTAATGTCTGGCCTAAGGCGTTGGGCCAAATTATGAAAAGCACGTTCCTGGTTTTATTCGCCAGCCTTTGTCTCGCTGGATGCCTGCCCGATAGCAAAGGCCCCAAAACCAAGGCCATTCTAAGTCAGCTGAATGCAGGGGTTAGTTTATACGAATCAGAATTCGGACGTCTTCAAATAAAGAATGACGGATATGTATTCTCTGAACTTTGTGGCGGGAATAAGAAGATGATGATGTTTATCGCACCGGTAGGTTCAGAATCAGAAAAGAGATTATTTCTAGATGCTTGGAATAATCCGGTTAGATTTTCCAGATCGGATGACGGATCATTACAGATTATTTCATCGGGACGGGATGGTGTTTTTGGAACTTCCAAGAATGATGACATCTCTCTAAAATGAAAACCACGGAGCCCAACCAGTCACTACAGACAACGAATCGCACTGTCACGGAATGTGCTCCGAGCCGCACATTCCGCACCAGCACAGATCGCGTCTGACCTAAAGCGTTCGACAAAGAAAATGGAAAAAATCTTAGTCAGTTCATGTTTAGTTGGTCTTCCAATACGCTATAACGGAAGCGACAAGGCTACCGATGTCTCCATTATCTCAAAATGGAAAAATGAAGGGAGACTCGTTCATATTTGTCCCGAGGTATCCGCAGGGTTTCCGACACCCCGCCCTCCGGCAGAAATAAGCGGTGGCTTTGGTATAGATGTGCTTTCTGGTAATGCGGATGTCTTTGAGAATTCAAAACAGAAAGTTACGGATTTATATATCTCTGGAGCACACATGGCATTACGGTTGGCGCAGAAAAATGGGATTAGAGTAGCACTTCTTACAGATGGCAGTCCATCTTGCGGCAGCACTTTTATCTATGACGGCGGATTTACGGGGCGAACCTTAGCTGGCAATGGTGTTACTGCGGCGTTATTAGAGCAGAATGGAATCAAAGTATTTCCGGATACTCAAATTTCTGATGCCGATGCATATCTTCACGGCTTAGAAAAACAGCCGAACCAGGCGCCAGAGCCAACGGTCTTCGCTGTCACGTCTCGTGCTCAAAGCAGCACGAGCCGCGCCAGCGAAGATCGCGGCTCATCTTGAACGTTCGGCAAAGAAAACATGAAGCTACGGGCATTCATCATTTTTCTTATCACCGTCTTTATCGGCGTGATCGTATGCCCGTTTTCAATTTGGGCGTTCGCAGGATTCCCCGACGAAGGAAGTCATGGCCTATGGATCCCAGTAATGTTCGGTCTCTATTTCGGACTGCCCGGAGGTATCATTTTCGGAATTATATTCGGACTCATATCTTTATTATTCCCATCCAAAATGGCTCAAGCTGAGGCTCATATGAGGGAGGAAACGAAATGAAAACCATACCGCCGAACTAGGCGCCACAGACAACGATCTGCACTGTCACGGAATGTGCTCCGAGCCGCACATTCCGCGCCAGCGCGGATCGCGTCTGACCTCAAACGTT
>JACMKU010000007.1 GCA_014379965.1 Chitinophagaceae bacterium | reverse complement strand
CTGGCAAGGCATTTCGTGGAGAACAATTGCCTGCTCATATATCCCGAACAAAAGCAGGCAGAATATCTTGAGAGCGGCATGCAATCGCAGGATCTTACCCTCACGCCGATCCAGGAACAGTTGGACAATCTCAATAAAATAGGAAAGGCTGTAAAGAAAATATTCACAGGAGGAGGAAAGGCGCCGGAGGAAGATAATGGTAGCTAGCGGTTAAAGGTTGAGGGTTTAATGGTTTAAACAGGTAAAATTTATAACTTCCGGTACTCATAACCCACAAACTTATTTGCCGATGCAGCAGATCATCGAATGTGTACCCAACTTCAGCGAGGGAAACGACCTCAACATCATCAGGCAGATCACAGCAGAGATAGAATCAGTAGAAGGAGTCCGGCTTCTCAATGTAGACCCGGGTAAAGCAACGAATCGAACAGTTGTCACCTTTGTGGGAAACCCTGATGCCGTTATACGCGCAGCATTCCTTGCCATACAGAAAGCCGGTGAACTTATCGACATGAGTCGTCATAAAGGAGAGCATCCACGCATGGGTGCTACCGATGTGTGCCCGCTTATTCCGATCGCAGGGATATCCATGGAAGAAACCGCGAAGTATGCGCAGCAACTCGCAAAGAGGGTGGGAGAGGAATTGGATCTTCCCGTCTACCTCTATGAAGCCGCCCAACCTGACAAATCCCGAAATAATTTATCACATATCAGGGCGGGCGAATACGAAGGTTTTTTTAAGAAAATAAAAGAACCGCAATGGCGACCCGATTTTGGTCCTATAGAGTTTGATCCAAAACGGGGCGCTACAGTGATTGGAGCGAGGGATTTTCTTGTTGCCTATAACATCAATCTCAATACTACCTCCACCCGTCGTGCAAACGCCATCGCATTCGACGTGAGGGAAGCTGGCCGAGTAAAGAAGGTAGATGGAAAGGTGGTCAATGACCAGAATGGCAAACCTGTTTCCATTCCAGGCTCGTTGAGATCGGTGAAAGCGATCGGGTGGTATATTGAAGAGTACGGCGTCGCACAGATTTCAATGAACCTGACGAACATCAACATCACCCCTGTACATATTGCATTCGATGAAGTTTGCCGGAAAGCCGAAGCGCGAGGCATCCGTGTTACAGGGAGCGAACTCGTCGGTCTCGTACCACTCGCGTCGTTGATCGAGGCTGGCAAGTATTTCCTCCGTAAACAGGAACGGTCAATTGGCGTTTCAGAAAAAGAATTGATAAAGATCGCCGTTAAGTCAATGGGACTCGATGAACTTGGTCCTTTCAAGCCGGAAGAGCGTGTAATTGAATACCTGTTGCGCGATAAGTCTAACAGCCGAATGGCAAGCCTCTCGCTCGCTGATTTTGCAGACGAGACATCAAGTGAAAGTCCAGCGCCGGGCGGCGGTTCCATTGCAGCCTATATCGGTTCGCTGGGTGTCGCGCTCGCGGGCATGGTCGCCAATCTCTCCTCGCATAAGAAAGGCTGGGATGAGCGCTGGGAAGAATTCAGCCAGTGGGCGGAGAAGGCGGAACGTCATAAGAGTGAATTATTGAGACTCGTCGACCAGGATACCATAGCCTTCAACCACATCATGCTTGCCTTCGGCCTCCCTAAAGCAACTGATGCGGAGAAGTCAACTCGCACAAACGCTATACAGGAGGCTACGAAATTCGCAATCGATATACCTTTCCGGGTGATGCAAACCGCCTTCGAAAGCATGGAAGTTATCAAGGCAATGGCGGAGTCGGGCAACCCTAATTCCGTCTCGGACGCGGGTGTTGGCGCCTTGTGTGCGCGAAGTTCGGTGATGGGAGCATTCATGAACGTGAGGATAAATGCCGCCGGTTATGACGACAAAAATTTTGTCGCCGACGTGCTCAGCCGTGGAAAAGAAATTGAAAACAAAACCATAGCTTTAGAAAACGATATCTTAAAAATTGTCAATGGAAAAATTGGAAACTAGGGTTCAACCCTTTGCCGCAAAGACAAACGCAATGCATCACCTGAAGGTGTATTCCAAACAGGATGTTTTGTCTCTCACAAAACTTCGTCGCTTTGAGACCAAACTCGGCGAACGTCTTCAAACGGTTTACGATTCCAGTAGCATAGAGCAGTCGCTGGCAACCACAACTGCGAAATATGTGTTAGTTGGAATTCCCGAAGACCTTGGAGCCAAAGGGAATTTCGGCATCGGTGGAGCAGACACGTTATGGATTCCTTTTCTTCAGAGTTTCTTTAATATACAGAGCAATGATTTCTTCGACGGTGGTGAAATCCTTGTCATGGGACATTTCGATTTCGGTGATATGCAATACCTGATCGACACCACGGCAAGGGGAGAGGCAGAAAAGATAGAAGCCTACCGTCATGCCGTAAATACCATTGATGATGAAGTGGAACACATGGTGAAGTTGATTACGGAGGCTGGTAAAATTCCCATCGTAATCGGAGGTGGTCACAACAATTCTTATCCATTGATCAAAGGCGCGGCTAAAGGATGGCACAAGGCAGGGATCACTCCATTGGCACAAATCAATTGCATCAATCTCGATGCACATGCGGACTATCGCCCCATGGAAGGCAGGCATAGCGGCAATGCTTTTCGATACGCAGAGGAAGATGGCTACTTGCAGAAATATTGCATCATCGGTCTTCACGAAAACTATCTACCACAAAATGTTTGGATTGACATTGTAAATAATCCATTTATTGATTGTATCACCTTTGAAGATATTTTCGTTCACGAGAAACGGACATTCATGCAAGCCGTGGCGCATGCGACAGGTTTCACGGAAGACACGCTGACGGGTATCGACATCGACCTCGACGGCATACAAAATACCTTGAGCAGTGCGATGACACCCGTAGGCATCTCACCACTACATGCCCGACAATACGTATCATTCGCCGCAGCGGATGCGAAGGCCGCATATCTTCATATTTGTGAAGGAGCCACTCGTTTATCAGATGGCAGAACGGACGCCACTAGTGGCAAGCTAATCAGTTACCTGGTTAGCGATTTCGTGAAAGGGAATGTGCGGTAATATTAGTTAGAAAAAGACGGGGCCGGATAATTTTACATCCGCCTTCGCGAATGCCTTCATGAACCTGGTATAAAGTTTAGCCGCTTCAGCTTTTCTGTTCTGGGCATCAAGGCTGCGTGACAATCCAAACAAAGCCCAGCCATTCTCATTGTTTACCTTCATGTCATTGCGAAATGCCTTCTCTGCGTCCAGCCAGCGTCCGGCCTTCAGCAGTGCATTGCCAAGATACTGGCGGGGATTTAGCATCCAGTCGCGTGGCTCATTATACACCATGTTTTCTTCCAACTCCACCGCCTTTTGAAAGGAGGCAAGGGCAGTTCCATAATTCTTTTCTTTAAGTGCTATCGTGCCAGAAAGAAGATTTTCTGCAACCATTGCGCCATCAATAGCCGCAGAGAATGGCGATAGGGGTGGCAACAAACTGCTGTCTTTCAATAGCCCGTTCATCTCGCGAAGACTTTCTCGTGCTTCGGCCAGTTTTGACTGTCCTGCAAAAGCCATCCCTCTTCCGAACAGGTGCAAAACATTTGCATAGACATTCGATGCCGCCGGTTTTTCTCTTTTTAATAGATCATCCCATTTACCGAA
This sequence comes from Chitinophagaceae bacterium, assembly GCA_014379965.1. Lineage (GTDB taxonomy): Bacteria > Bacteroidota > Bacteroidia > Chitinophagales > Chitinophagaceae > VBAT01. The sequence goes on along the minus strand of JACMKU010000007.1, from coordinate 15,017 downwards.
ACGAATGTCCACCATCACCGGCGTCATGTAGATATATTGAATGTAATTCCCGAGCGCCCCGGTAGTCAGTAAGTAATCCTTCGGAATACTGTTCATTGTCTCCATCGCTGCGGTAGTGGAATAAACAGATCGCCCTGCAAGCATAGAATTGTTTGTTTGCATGTGCAGGTTGTGTATCACATAAAGAAAATCCGCAGTGGCCACCGGTGAATATAAAGGAAACACTTTTTTATAGCTATTTACTGCGTTCTCGTTCACGACTGTTCCCAGATCATATCTTCCCGTGCGTAAGTAAATGTGAGACGGCATGTGTACAGTGTGTGAAAGACCCGGAGTCAATCTGCCAAGACGGTCGGCACTCGCAAGCGCTTTTTCCGGATACGGCGAAGGCTCCATGACATGTATATAATAATGATTCGCACCAGGATGACCGGGGGTTTTCTTCAATAGTTTCTCAAGTACTTCCCTTATGCGCGGTGTCCACGGTTTGGGAGTGCCATCAACTCTCCACAAATCCCATGGATGCTGCAGCATTAATGCGTCGGCATATAGAGCAGCGACATCAGCATCGTTAGGATATTTGTCGTAAGCCAAACGCGACTTGTCGACATAGAGTTGGTTAAGCGTTGCACGACTAATCGTTGAGTCAGTTGAATAACGCACCTGCTGTGCGGCGATCAATAGCTTCTCCTTATCCGTACACTTGTTAGATAACTCTATGGCCTTGCCAATGGAAAGCAACGCATTCGGTGTCTCCGCATAACCAACGTCATTGATGTTAGGGCCGAGCGCCAATGCCTGTGCCCAGTGCAACATGGCGGATGCAGGATCGAACCGCGCCGCCTTCTTGAACGAGGCCATCGCCTCTATTATATGAAAGCTATAATACATGTTGATGCCCTGGTTGAAATAAAACTGGGCGCTGTCGCTTGACGTAGTGATCTTCCATTTGTAGCTACCCGCGCCCGCTATCGGAGGGATCTCTACCTCTTCGAACATCTCATTCAGGAATTCCCAATCAGGCCCGCAACGAACCTGAAAGTTTTTTTTACCTGGCCATTGATTGGATGAAGTTATTTTTCCTTGAGGTTCATGTATCCGGAAGGCAACAAGGAATGCTGTAACGAAAGCAAGCAACGTCAGGATGGTGAATCTGAGTATCATCTGAAATTAGGAATTAGGAATTAGGAATTAGGCCATGCCTGCCGAAGCTCTGCGTAGGCAGGAATCGGGTCTCCTAAAGATAGGAAATACACTAACTTCTCAAAGCCCCGATTCCTAATTCCCAATTACCAATTCCCGACAATCGGTCAAGAGCCTTCGAGGGAAACAATCTTCTCGAACACCTTCTCATACTCGGAGTTCAATCTTCGGAGTTCCTCAGTTGCCTTTTTGTATCCCGCTTCTGTTTCGAGGAATTTATTCTTATCGCCGTACGTACCCGGTGAAGAGAGCGATTCTTCCAGTTCCTTCTGCTTCGTCTTCAACGTTGCGATCTGCTCTTCTAATTGCTGGAAGATCCGTTGCTGTTTTTGTAGTTCCTTCTTCTGGTCCTTATTGATAGGGGCATTAGCTTGTGGAGCGACCGACGCTGATGGAGTAGGAGCAATTGACACACTCTTATTCGTTTTTGCAGACTTGTCTACTTTCTTCGAGCCTGTGCCTTCTTTGTTGGATTGAGCCTGCTTAGCCATTCTTTCCTTCCAGGCAACATACTCTTCATAACCGCCCTTGAACTCCTTTATCTCATGGTCTACAATTTCCCAGATCTTATTGGCCGTCTTCGAAACGAAATATCGATCGTGACTAACCAGTATAATGCTTCCCTCGTATTTGTTCAATGCCTCTATCAACAAATCACAGCTGTGCATGTCCAGGTGATTCGTCGGCTCATCCAGCATGAGGAAGTTCGCCTTGCTCACGATTACCTTCGCCAACGCCACTCTCGCTTTTTCACCACCACTTAAAATCTTGATCTTTTTATCGGAGTCATCGCCACTGAAAAGGAAACAACCAAGTAGACCACGCAATTCCAGGTCGTTCATCTGGCTGCCACATTCCTTCATCTCGTCCAAAATAGTGTTGTTCACGTTCAATGCCTCCAGCTGGTGCTGCGCATAGAAACTCTCGTCTACATTGTGGCCCCATTTCCTTTCTCCTTCATTCACCGGTTCCACCCCCGCAATGATCCTAAGTAGGGTTGACTTCCCTTTCCCGTTGGCGCCTATTAGCGCGATCTTATCTCCGCGATCGATCTCGGCAGATGCTTTTTCCACGATCACGTTTTCTCCGAATGACTTAGTAACGTCCTTCAGTTCCGCGAGCACACGTCCCGGTGTTTTGTCAACCCGGAAATTGATCCTGATATTAGGTCGCTCCAGCGTCACATCTTCGATACGATCCAGCTTATCGAGGCGCTTTTGTATACTCTGCGCCTGCGCGGCCTTGCTGGCTTTCGCCTTGAATCTTTCAACGAAACGTTCTTGTTGCCGGATATAATCCTGCTGATTCTCGAATGCTTTCTGCTGCATCTCGATCCGGATCGCTTTTTCCTTTTCGTAGAAGTCGAAGTTGCCATTATAAATATGCAGCTGCTGTTGGTACACCTCAACGATCTTCGTCACCATCCGGTTTAGAAAGTATTTATCGTGGCTCACGATAACTACTGATCCCTGGTAATGCACAAGGTATTTTTCAAGCCACTCGATTGACGGAAGATCGAGGTGATTCGTAGGCTCATCGAGAAGTAGAAGATCAGGTTGTTGAAGGATCATCTTCGCCAATAGTACGCGCATTCGCCATCCTCCACTGAATTCCTTATATGGCTTTTGCAACTCTGTATTGCTAAAACCAAGTCCCTGTAACACCTCTTCAGTCTTGTGATGAATATTGTAACCGCCGAGGGTTTCAAGTTCGTGTAATTTATCGCTGTAGTCATGAAGGGTTTTCTCATCGCCCGTCCGCTCGAGTTCCTTACCAAGTTCCTCTATCTCTTTCTCGAGCTCCAATACGCGTTCAAAGGCGCCCATGGCGACCTGCAAGATGGAATCATTTGTGTCAAAACTAAGTAGGTCCTGATGCAGGTACCCGATGCTCGTGCTGCGGCTACGTTCGATTGTTCCTGCCGAGGGCAGATATTCACCCACGAGCAATTTAAGGAGGGTCGATTTCCCGGTTCCATTGTAGCCGATCAAACCGATCCGCTCACCCGGCTGAATATGCCAGGTGGCTTCCTCAATGATAACCCTTGCACCGAATTCGAAAGTAACGTTCTGTAAGCCTGCGAGCATATTAAATTAAGTTGTGAAATGATGTGTCTCCATAACCGTAGCGATAAGAAAAAGAAACGATTATCTACCGGTTAAGGCCTCAACAAACCGCAAAAATAAAGGATTACTACTTGCGGCCACCGCCTATTATCTTTGCACAAATTTTTTAACTAAATGAAGAAGGTTTTAGCGATCCTGGGGGGCTTGATTATACTTTTCATCCTCGGGATCTGGTTTTTCTATTTCAGGGGAAAAAAGACTGTCGATAAAGGACCTAAAACGGCCCCTCTTGCCGTTAGCAAGCATAGCGATGCCTTCAACCGCAATATGGACTCTGTTTTGAATACCTATTATAGTATGGTGGAAGGATTTGTCAATTGGGACACTGCAACAATCAATAAACAAGCGCTCGAATTCAAGTCGGCATTAGAGAATTTCAGGATCGACGAATTACAAAAAGACACATCTGAGGCGGGGCAACTGATCCACCTCACCACCGTCGATTTTCTGGCTAATGTGAAGAACGACGTCAACACCCTCCTGAACGAGCCATCGATCGAGAAGAAACGAGAGGTATTAAACCTGATGTCGAGGGACAATCTCCGCAATCTTCTCGTGACGATCAAATACGACCGGGAGAAAATCTATTACCAGGAATGCCCAATGGCCTTCAATGACGAAGACCCTGGATATTGGTTGAGCCAGACGAATGCGGTACGCAATCCCTATTTAGGGACGAAGCACCCGAAGTATAAAAGTGGGATGCTCGAATGCGGTGGACCGAAGGATACCATTAATTTTATTCCAAAATAAGCTTGGAAGTCGGAAAGACCGGAAGACCGGAAGTCCGGAAGTCCGAAAGACTAGTTTTTTAAGATGAAACAGTTCATAAATAATCGAAAGTTGTTTACTATTTCTAAATTTAGTAAGGTCTTTCGGTCTTCCGGTCTTCCAGACTTTCCGACTTTCGGACTCTAAAAAAAAAACACATGCGAATACTAACTTCCTTTCTTTTTTTACTAGTCACTACAATTTCTTTCGCCCAGGAAAAAGTCGACCTCGACATGATCGCGAAGATCAAGAACGAAGGGCTGAATAATTCTAAGGTGATGGATCATGCATTCTACCTTACTGATGTGAGTGGTCCTCGACTGACGAAGTCGGCAGGCTATGATCGCGCCGCTGCGTGGGCGATCAAGGAAATGAAAAAATGGGGGCTGGAAAATGCGACCCTTGAGCCGTGGGGCGAATTCGGTAAGACCTGGGAGCTACAGAAATGCTATGTTGGAATGAAGACTCCTTATTACAGGCCATTGATTGCATTTCCGAAATCATGGACAAAGGGTACAAAGGGCCTGCAACAGGCAGAAGTGTTAATTGTGAATGCAAAGGACTCAGTTGAACTCGAAAAATTCCGGGGTAAGTTAAAAGGGAAAATTATCATTGTTCCAAGAGCTGATGCATACAAGCATTCCTTTAAAGCAGATGCCACTCGTTATACTGATGAAGAACTGGAGAAAATGGCAACAGCACAACCACAGCAAGGAAGACAGACCCGCGCGACAGGTGACACAGCAATGATTCGTTCGCGTAGAGCACAAATGCTGCAGGCGATACAGTTGACCAGTCTGTTAAAGGCAATGGCCGACAAAGAAGGAGCTATAGCGATGTTGAGTGCGAGCCCACGTGGTCACGATGGAACATTATTCGTGCAGGGCGGAGGAGCTTATGCAGCTAATGCCGCGGACAACTTCCTCGATATCGTAGTGGCATACGAAGATTATATGAGCATCTACAGGATGGTGAACGCCGGAATGCCTGTGCAACTGGAATTGGAAGTCAAGGCTTCAATGGACGCGAAAGACACGAAAGGATATAATGTGATTGCCGAGATCAAAGGAACTGATCCATCATTGAAGGACGAGGTGGTCATGCTCGGTGGACACCTTGATAGCTGGCAGGGCTCAACCGGAGCTACGGATAATGCCGCAGGATGCTCAGTGATGCTTGAGGCAGTGAGAATCCTCAAGACACTTGGCGTCAAGCCTCGCCGCACGATTCGCATCGCTCTTTGGAATGGTGAAGAACAAGGGCTGCTTGGGTCGAAAGGGTATGTGAAAAATCATTTCGCTGACCCGGTGGATATGAAACTGAAACCTGAACACGAAAAGATCTCCGCTTATTTCAATATGGATAATGGTACCGGAAAATTCCGTGGGGTCTACCTGCAAGGGAATGAAAAGGTAAAACCTATCTTCTCTCAATGGCTGCAGCCTTTCGGAGAAATGGGTGCAAAGACTTTAACGATTAATAATACAGGTGGCACCGACCATGGTTCTTTCGATGCGGTAGGTATTCCGGGATTCCAGTTCATCCAGGATGAGATCGAGTATGATACTCGTACGCACCATACTAATATGGACAGTTACGATCATCTCATACCAGAAGACCTGAAATTGAATGCTGTCATCGTCGCCTCATTCGTATATAATGCGGCGATGCGGGATGAGAAATTGCCGAGAAAGGAACTACCGAAGGCTAGAGAGCAGAGGGGATTCTGATAAGAAAGTCCGGGTAGTCCGAAAGTCGGAAAGACCGAAAGTCAGTGAAGACCGAAAGTCAACAAGACCGAAAGTCCGAAAGACCTACCCGGTATCAGGATAGTCTTTCGGACTTTCGGTCTTCCGGTCTTCCGGACTTTATTGGGGTTTCTCGTAAATAAATCTTACCAACGCATTCTTCTTATCATCCGAGGTAAGGTAGAGCTGGTATCGTTTTTCGCCGGCATTGACGATCATGAGAGCGGTATTTGGTGGGATGGATCCAAGGTTCTCGCCTACCATGATCACCTCTTGTTGAGGCTTTCTGTGATCAATACGCACGTATGTGGTAACTGGTTTTCCCGTGAGCATCTGGCGTGACACAACCGGAGAGCCGTTGACATATACTGAAATCGTATCACCATCGATTTGGCCGTTGTCGTAGAAATCGAGTTTCACATTCCCGGTATCAACAAAAATCTCCTTGACCAATTCATTTTTCCGCAATTCCAGGATAGGGGGCAATGAAGGCTTGAACGCCGACTCAAGAATTCTTGTCATGACGATCGTACCGGGAGGACATACGCTCTTATTGTCCATTGTCTTCCCCGTCCACGAGCCACGAAGCTGTTCTTCTTTGCCATCCGTGTGAAAGCTGAGAGTATATCTTTTAATACAGGGGATGCAGTCAGGTGGGATTCTGAAAGTAGCGACCTTCTGTTCGTCGATGATCATGCTTTTAGCCGTACTATCGTACAGGCCTTCAAACACCTCGCGTACATAATTAGAAGTATCAGAATAGTGGTAGGATGTGCCTAGAATCTTTGCCCCGCCCAATTGAATCTGCAATTCAATATTGTAAACCGGGAAACATCCGCCAGGTTCCATCACCAATTTTCCTTTCCAGATCCCGTTGATATTTTGCGCTGTGGCACAAAAAGAGGTGGCTACTAAAGCAATAAATACCAGGTAACGATGCATGTAGAATGAAAATAGAGTAAAATGCCCGAAGCTTTTAAAAAATTACAGTAACGGTCGAATTCCCATACCTATGTCGGTTAAGGATTCTTTATGGTTGCTTGGGCTTTTGATACCTGAACCTTACCAATGCGTTTTTTTGATCGGTAGAAGTGATCCGCACATCGAAACGCTGGTCACCCGCCTCCACGATCATCAGCGAAGTATTCGGAGGAATTCGACCCAGGTTCTCCGCCACCATCACTAATTCATGATCGGTGTCTTCCTCATCCATCTTTAGTTTCAGTGTTATCGGCGAAGTGCTTAGGCGCTTGTTAGAAACAAGCAGTCTCTTATCGTAGAAGATGGAAATCGTGTCGTCGTCAATCTCACCGTTATCGTATAGCCTCACCGTGACATCGGGATCATTTACCACCAGCGATTTCATGAGTTCATTCTGGCGTTCTTTAAGCACAAGCGGTGTATTGATGACAGGCTTTGCTGGTGCTTTCGCTACCGGGACGTTTACCTTGGCTATCGAATCTGCCTTAGTCTTCGTCGTAGTTTTCGGGCCTGGATCTGAACCCTTCGGAGTTGTTTTTACCGTGCTGGTAGTGGTCGTCTTTGTCGTTACCGGCGGTTTCCTAATAACCACTGGTGGAGCCTTCGTCGTGTCTCTCCGGGTTGTAACGAGCTCTTCGTCTTTCTTGCGTAGAAATGGCTCGACGTAGAAATCCGAGGACTGTACGCGGCGAAGGAATACCGTTCCGTGACCACAGTCACCCCACTCGTATGGATTTTCCCTCCCCTTGACTTCCTGTTTACCGAGGTAGGTGCCTTCAAGGTATTCTTCTCTTCCCGATCTTGAATAAACCAGGTCGTAGTTCATGATGCACGTGCCACCCCCAGTTGTACTCTTTACTTCTACTGTGCGTATTTCTTTGATGCGAAACTTCTTTGAATTCTTGACAAAACTTCCCGTCATGGTCGCCTTGCCATAAAACCGTATGTCGAGATAGGAATAGGAAACTCCCTTTACCGAAAATGTCTCACCTTCCTTTACCTGGAATTCGAGTTTATATTGTTCGCCATTTTCTGCTATGAAATATCCTTTCCAGATACCTGTAACGCTTTGGGAAAAGGAGGTAACTGAAAAAAAACAGGAAAGGAGTAGGAGGAGCAAGCCGTTCTTAAATACCATCCGATTCATTGGAGTTCAAAACTAACGAATTACTTCGTATCGATTGATTGCTCTCCGGAAAGAGTTTGTTAATTTTGCCGACTTAAAATGCGGTGATTGGGTGCCTGTTCCCGACTCAGCTTTTGATTTTTGATAAGAACAAATTCATTCATTAGGGCTTCAGCATGATACTGGTAGGCTGAAACCGGAAAAATGGGTAGCCAGGTCAAGTAAATCATGATTAATATCACATTCCCTGATGGGGCAGTCCGTCAATACGAAAAAGGTATCTCCGCATTGGACATTGCAAAGTCCATCTCAGAAGGCCTGGCGAGGAAGGTCCTGGCTGCTAGCGTAAATGGGCAGGTTTGGGATGCCAGCCGCTCAATCAATGAAGACTCCTCATTGAAACTGTTGACCTGGACTGATCCGGAAGGAAAGAATACGTTCTGGCATTCGTCTGCCCACCTGATGGCGGAAGCTGTTGAGGCTTTGTATCCTGGTGTAAAATTCTGGGTCGGCCCGGCACTTGACAATGGTTTCTATTACGACATGGACCTTGGCGACCGGAAGATGGCCGAGGAAGACCTGCTTGCACTTGAAAAGAAAATGAATGAACTGGCGAAGAAAAACAGCGAGTATAAACGACAGGAAATTTCCAAGCCCGAGGCCATTCAATACTTCAACGAAAAGAATGATGCTTACAAGTTAGATCTGTTGCAGGGACTATTCGATGGTGAAATAACGTTCTATACACAAGGAGGATTCACAGATCTCTGCCGTGGCCCTCATATTCCCCACACAGGATTTATTAAGGCCATTAAGCTCACAAATATTGCGGGCGCTTATTGGAAAGGGGATGAGAAGAACAAAATGCTCACACGACTCTATGGGGTTACTTTCCCTTCGCAGAAGGAACTGGATGAGCATTTGTTAATGTTGGAAGAAGCGAAGAAAAGGGATCACCGAAAACTCGGTAAGGAACTTGGAATTTATACGATGGATGATGACGTGGGGCAGGGGCTGATCATGTGGATGCCGAATGGCACAGTCATCATTGAGGAACTCGAGAAACTCGCGAAAGAAACCGAACTCGAAGCCGGTTACAAGAGAGTCGTCACTCCGCACATCGCCAAAGAGAATATGTACATCACGAGTGGTCACCTGCCGTATTATGCGGATAGCATGTATCCCCCGATGGAAATAGATGGCGAGCGTTATTATTTGAAGTCGATGAATTGCCCTCACCATCACAAGATATATGCAGCGGAGCCTAAGAGTTATCGCGACCTTCCATACAGGCTTGCCGAATATGGAACCGTGTACAGGTACGAGCAGAGCGGCGAATTGTTTGGACTAATGCGTGTGAGATGTCTTCATATGAACGATGCGCACATCTATTGCACAAAGGAACAGTTCAACGATGAATTCCGTGCAGTGAATGATATGTATTTGAAATACTTCAAGATCTTCGGCATTGATAAATACGTCATGCGTCTTTCATTGCATTCTCCGGATAAACTCGGCATTAAATATGTCAACGAACCAGAGCTCTGGAAGGAGACCGAGACGATGGTGAGAAATGTACTTACTGAATCGAACATTCCTTTCGTGGAAGTAAAGGACGAGGCAGCGTTCTATGGGCCTAAGATCGACGTCCAGATTTATAGTGCGATAGGTCGGGAGTTCACGCTGGCAACTAACCAGGTCGACTTTTCACAGGGTCGTAGTTTCAAACTGGAGTATACCGCCCATGATAATAAGGCCGAGACGCCCCTGATTATCCACCGCGCACCCTTAGGCACGCACGAACGCTTTATCGGGTTCCTCCTCGAGCAATATGCGGGGAAATTCCCTGTCTGGCTGGCCCCAATACAAGTGAAGATTCTGCCAATTAGTGACAAGTTCCAGGATTACGGTAAAACTGTTTCGCAGAAACTGAAAAAAGCAGATATTCGTGCAGAGGTAGACGACAGGAATGAAAAGATCGGTAAGAAGATCCGCGATACCGAGTTGCTAAAGATTCCTTACATGCTGGTGATTGGGGAGAAAGAGATGAATGAAGGAAAAGTGGCGGTAAGGAGACAGGGTAAGGGAGATTTGGGGGTGATGGACCTGGATGAGTTTGTAGAGAAGATCAAGACAGAGATTCGTGATAGGTCTTCTGAAGAATTAGCCGCGGCGAAATAACACGACTTAGCGGGCATGATTACCGCTTTCGTTTAAGGGTATAGTTTTTGGAGTAATAGAACAGATCCCGGAATAAAGAAGGAACTCCGGCTCCCAATCAAGATCTTTCAAGTCCTCAAATCCTGTATGAGGAATTAATAAAAAATAAAAGAATTGCCCTCTCTTCAGGGGATGAGGGCTTAACTAAAAAAAGTAAATGGCAGTACCACAAAAACCCGGAGGGGGTTTCAGTAGGCCACCCGGCGGCGGTTACAAACCCGGAGGTGGCGGTTTCAATAAGGGCGGATTCAGGGGCAGATTTGTTCCCCGAAAAGAGGCAGAACATCGCATCAACCAATTTATCAGGGCTCAACAGGTTCGGCTGGTGGGTGACAATGTAGAAGTGGGCATCTATTCGTTGCAGGAAGCACTTCGCATGGCACAGGATCAGCAACTCGACCTCGTCGAGATTTCCCCGCAGGTCGATCCACCCGTCTGCAAGGTCATCGACTATAATAAGTTTCTCTACGATAAGAAGAAGAAAGAAAAGGAGATGAAGGCCAAGAGCAAGGTCTCCGAGGTGAAGGAAATTCGTTTCACCCCCAATACAGACGATCACGATTTCGATTTCAAAGCAAAGCATGCCGAAGGATTTCTTAAAGATGGCAATAAGGTAAAGGCCTACGTCCAGTTCAAGGGACGTGCGATTCAATTCCAGGAAAGAGGACAGCTTCTTCTCCTGAAATTCGCCGAGAGGCTCGCCGAGGTTGCTATCCTGGAAAACATGCCAAAGATGGAAGGCCGTAGAATGCTTGCCATGTTCGCACCAAAAGGAAAGAAAAAGAGTTGAGTTTTTACATTAATATTATTGGTCGTCCCACTGAAAGGTTGGGACGATCTTTTTTTATGCAGTGTCATTACATTGCTCTTAATTATAGAAGAAGACAGCTACCGACTTAAATCCTCGGCGTCTTTGCGAGGCTTGGCGCCTTTGCGTGAAACCTTACCGTTGATCCCAAATACCTTCTCGAATCAGTGTTGGAACATCGCGTTCCGTAACTTGCGTCAATTTTAATTTTCATGATTATGCACACACGTCCTTATGCTAAACAACTTTTCGTCCTTCTTGCATCCATCTGGACGCTGCAGGTAATGGCCCAACCAAGAACAGATACCTCCAGGGCGATGTTGCCAACGGTTACAACCAGCAGCAGATTCAGCACGGGCCCAAAGCCATACAAAGATGTGATTACGGCAAAGGCAATCAGTGATCCGGGATTGTTCACTGTGCATAAGGTGGAGGATAAATATTACTTTGAAATAGGCGATAGCCTTTTAGGCAGGGACATCCTTATTGTTAATCGCATTTCGAAATCTGCAGCAGGCTTCCGGACATTTGGGCAAGGCTATGCTGGCGATGAGATTGGGAGAAACGTGGTTCGTTTCGAGAAGGGACCGAACAACAGACTTTTCATCAGGAACATCTCTTATGCAGAGTATGCGAAGGATTCAACATCGCCGATGTTCGTGTCTCTTAGTAATTCCAACATCCAGCCGATTGCCGCATCATTCGACATCAGGGCGTTTTCAAGAGATTCGGCGGGAACGGTTATCGATATCACGGATTATATCAGCGGCGACAATGATGTGTTGCACTTCAACAGCAGCTTCAAGCAGGCTTTCCGTATTTCGGCCTTACAATCCGATAAATCTTATGTCGTTAGTGTACGATCGTTCCCGATCAATGTAGAGATCAAGGCGGTGAAGACCTATACCCGTTCAGCGATCTTTGGATTGCAGGGAGGAGCGGCCGCTACACCCGGTGGCAATATCACCCTCGAGTTAAACAGTTCGCTGGTAGTACTGCCTAAGGTCCCAATGCAATCGAGATACTTCGATCCGAGAGTCGGATTTTTCACAGTGGGATATACTGACTACGACCTTAATCCCCAGGGAGTAAAATCCGTCTATATGGTTAAGCGCTGGAGGCTCGAGCCAAAGGAAGGCGATCTGGAAAAATATAATAGAGGTGTGTTGGTTGAGCCCAAGAAACCAATTGTGTTCTATATAGATCCTGCCACTCCAAGAAAATGGATTCCCTATCTGCTTCAGGGTATCAATGACTGGCAAACTGCATTTGAAAAAGCGGGATTCAAGAATGCGGTTGTAGGGAAGATGGCTCCGACATGGCAAGAGGATAGTTCGTGGAGTTTGGATGATGCCCGCAATTCAGCAATCGTCTACAAGCCGTCGGATATATCCAACGCAAGTGGTCCAAGTATCGCGGACCCCCGCAGCGGAGAGATCATGGAGAGTCATATCAACTGGTATCACAACGTGATGGAATTATTACGCGACTGGTATTTTATACAAGCCGGACCAGTGGATGCCTCTGCAAGAAAGATGGTGTTCGATGATGAACTAATGGGACAACTCATTCGATTTGTTTCTTCGCACGAGGTGGGACACACACTTGGTCTTCGACATAATTATGGTTCGAGTTCTTCCGTGCCGGTCGAGAATCTTCGAAATAAAGCCTGGGTCGAAGCAAATGGACATACACCGTCGATCATGGATTATGCACGATTCAACTATGTAGCGCAACCGGAAGATAATATTGGGCAGGCTGGGCTGTTCCCTCGCATTGGTGACTACGACAAGTGGGCAATCGAATGGGGATACAGAATACTTCCTCAGTACTCAGGTCCGGAGGGAGAGAAGGCAGCATTGAACAAATGGGTAATGGAGAAAATGAAGGATAAGCGTTTATGGTTTGGTACAGAGATCAATCCTGACGATCCCCGCAGCCAGCGTGAACAAGTGGGGGACGATGCCATGAAGGGAAGCATGTATGGTATCAGGAACCTCAAGCGTATCGTTCCCAATTTGATGGAGTGGACTCGTCAGCCAAACGAAGACTATTCTAGCCTCAGTCATATGTACACGAAAGTGGTTGATCAATTCAATATATACATGGGCCACGTGGCTAAGTACGTAGCGGGTGTAATGGAGACTCCGAAGATGATTGAAGAGCAGGGTGCGGTGTATGAGATTGTACCTGCGACTCAGCAGAAGGAAGCGGTGGATTTTCTAACGACAAATCTATTCGTAACTCCTACATGGTTGATCAATCCCGAGATCAACGCTCGTACGGGGCAAGGTAGTTTATCGATAATCGGCGGTGTTCAGGACAACATCTTAAGCCGGCTGCTTGGCACCCGTTCACTCAACAAACTCGTGGAGGCGGAAGCTGCCTTAGGTCCAAAGGCCTACCAGGTAACGGAATTATTGAGTGATCTGAAGAAAGGTATTTGGACAGAGTTGGGTCAACGGAAACCCATTGACATCTACCGCCGCAACTTGCAGAAGTCATATGTGAATATGCTTATTAACATCCTTCACCCGCCGGCGGCGGGCTCCCTATCAGGTGGTTTGGTGATCACGATCGGTGGTATTTCTATGGGCGATAAGTCAGATGTGAAAAGCGTAGTCCTGGCGCACCTTGCCACGTTAAGGGGTGAGACGAATGCTGCTGCTCTTGCAATTCCTGATCCCATGACCCGGTATCATCTACAGGACGTGACCAAAAGAATCGATAATGCATTGAATCCTAAAGACTAATCAGGATGACCGTTCATTTATCCTAAGTCAGGACCCTCATTTCAGTTTGAGGAGAATATTTTAGCGGGTTCTTTGCCAGGTACCATTACCAGCTTATCTTTGCACCCCGTTCAAAAAAACGGAGCTCTTTTCATCACTGCCCGTCCTGATACGGGTGATACCATTTCCTGAAGAGGTTCGACAAGGATCCCCCTGTGGGGAACGCCTCAAGGGTATAATATTAATACTGGGTAAAATGCCTAAAGTAAAAACAAATTCCAGTGCCAAGAAACGATTCAAAGTCACGGCCACTGGAAAGATCATGCATCAGAAGAGTTTCAAGCGTCACATCCTGACGAAGAAATCCAAAAAACGTAAACGTAACATGCGCAAAGACGGGGAAGTTGCAAAATCACACATGGATTTTGTGAAACGCCTCCTTCGTTTGAAATAGCCTTGTTCATGGGCAAGTTTTAATAACTCGCCGAAGATGGCTAACGCTGATTAACAACATTTACAATTTTAAACTCATTCAAATATGCCTCGTTCAAAAAATGCTGTCGCCTCCAAGGCACGCAGGAAAAAGATTTTAAAACAAGCCAAGGGTTTTTATGGCAAACGTAAAAACGTCTTAACGGTCGCGAAGAACGTCGTTGAGAAAGGTATGACCTACATGTTCGTAGGACGTAAACTCAAGAAGAGAGAATATCGTTCGCTGTGGATTGCGCGTATCAATGCGGCAGTTCGTGCAGAAGGTATGACCTATTCAGAGTTCATCAACAAGCTTTCTAAGAAGGGAATTACGCTTGATCGTAAGGTTCTAGCTGATCTGGCGATGAACAATCCGGAGACTTTCAAGAATCTGATTGATTCTGTGAAGTAGGAGTTCTTTTCTGGAATATTATTGAAGACCACCTATTGGGTGGTCTTTTTTCGTTTAACGTTTAAGGGTTTAACGTCTAGCGTCCTTTAGGTTGTCTATTCTTCAAGTAATTCGGCTTAACTGAAACCTCTACCATTTCTTGAATAATCAATCTGAGGAACGTTAATCGTTAAACTCTTAAACCCTTAACCGTAAATTGCCCTCCCGAAAATTCTCCAACAATTCCCCCAATCCTCTACTTTTGTACCCGTTACACATGTTTGAACTCTAACCCCGATTAAGTTAATGAATAATTCTTACCACGACCTCGTACAGCAAACCTTCAATTTCCCGCAGGACGATTTCCAAGTAAAGGATGGTTACCTCCAATTCAACGGGCTCGATGTAAAGGCCCTGATCGATAAGTATGGTACGCCGCT
>JACMKU010000123.1 GCA_014379965.1 Chitinophagaceae bacterium | reverse complement strand
GTGGACACCTCTGGATAGCTTAGTACATAGCTCAAAGCAAGTTGGAGCTTGGTACAATTATACTTCTTAGATAATCCCCAGACGGGCTTCAATGCCTCGTTAGCTGATTCAACGACATTTGGTATCAATCGATTCTTACGATGATCGTTATCATGGAAGGAAACACCACTATCGAACTTGCCGGTCAGCAACCCAAACTGCAAGGGCATCCTGGCGATGATGCCATATCCATTAACGGAGGCTCTCTTAACCAGGTCAAGCGCTTTTTGATTGAGCACATTTAATACCAGCTGAAATCCATTGCCGGAATTGCTTTGCAAAAGAAAGTCGGCCTCGGGCTCCGGCTCGAATGTATTCAATGAAAGACCCCAATACCGGATCTTGCCCTGCTGCTGCAGTTTCTGCATGGCTTCTATACATTCACCTTGCTGCAAATGCGTCAGTCTTGCCGTATGTAACTGGTAATAATCAATCGCATCTCGTTGTAATCGTCGGAGACTGACCTCGCAGGCGCTCACGATATAATCCTTAGTGTAGTCTACCGTGAATTGTTCTTCCCGCGAAACATTCCCCACCTTGGTTGCGATGATGATCGCCGCATTCCGACCGATCGTCTTACCGAGCAATGTCTCCGAATGACCAAGCCCGTAGATGTCTGCCGTATCAAAAAAATTGATTCCCTTGTCAACTGCCGCATTGATCGATAGCACAGACGTATCGTCATTGCTGTCGCCCCAGCCGATTGCCGTCTTGCCGATCATGGCTCCACCACCTATTGCCCATGCGCCGAAGCCGATTTCGCTCACGAGTAGATCTGTATTGCCGAATTTCCTGTATCGCATACCGTAATTTAAGCATCCCTTACCCAAAGAAATGTATTTTTGAGGATACAAGATTGCCGAAATGAAAAGACCCGTAAGAGTTTTGGTGGCTAAAGTAGGTCTCGACGGTCACGATCGTGGAGCGAAAGTAATTGCCACCGCCCTTCGCGATGCAGGCATGGAAGTCATCTACACTGGCCTTCGTCAAACCCCCGAGATGGTTGTCAATGCGGCATTACAGGAAGATGTCGATGCCATCGGAGTCAGCATTCTCTCCGGCGCCCACATGACCGTTTTTCCCAAGCTAATAAACCTGATGAAAGAAAAAGGTCTTGACGATGTTCTACTCACCGGCGGAGGCATCATCCCAGATGAAGATATGCAGGAACTCAATCAACAAGGAGTTGGCAGGCTCTTCCCGCCTGGAACATCCACATCAGAAATCGCGGGTTATATTAGGGAGTGGGTAAAGGATAACCGCAGTTTCTGATAGCGAAAGTTCCGTTTTTGAACCAAAAAAATCCTTTAGGCCTGTCACCCACTCATTTCGTCCTGCAGAAAAAGCAGTTCATTGCCCCATTCTGGTCATTCGCTAATCTTCTACTGGCAGCTTGCCACGCAGCTTCTACATTTGCGGCTCCATCACACTATTGGTTGGAATTAAATCATGAGACAATTTATAGTACAGCACCGCAACAGCATTCCCGCAAAGGCAGTTTATTCCGCAAGCACCATTTCCCTATTCCTTTATATCATAATTAGGGCACTTTCCTACGACTTCCCCATGTCGTGGACAGAAGAGATAGTCCTTTTCAGCAAGATTCTTTTCACCGGTAGTTTCCTGATCTCTCTGGTGACCATCGGTTGCGCCGGTCTATATGGCGCTTTTGAAAGAATGAAGCGAAGAATGTAATAGCGGTCTCCGCACTCACTTTCGCCTCCGCTCTCACCAGATTGTCTATTTTTGGGCAAAACCCTCCCATGTACACTACCCTACTTGCAGAGACTGCTGATGGCATCTGCACCATTACCATCAATCGCCCCGACAAGCTTAATGCACTGAACAAACAAGTGTTCAATGACCTCGATGCTGCCATGGATATGGTGCATGCTGATAAAGAAATCAAATCAGTGATCATTACAGGTGCAGGTCCCAAGGCGTTTGCAGCCGGCGCGGATATCAGTGAATTCCTCGAATTGAAATCCGACGATGCAAATGGACTGGCAAAGCGCGGCCAGTTGGTTTTCGATAAGATTGAAAATTGTCCCAAGCCCGTAGTTGCAGCGGTAAATGGATTTGCACTTGGCGGTGGCTGTGAACTTGCACTCGCATGTCATTTCATATATGCCTCTGAAAATGCAAGGTTCGGTCAACCCGAAGTCAATCTTGGACTCATACCGGGCTATGGCGGAACGCAACGGCTGACACAGCTATTCGGTAAAAACCGCGCGATGGAAATATTGATGACAGGAAATATGATCACGGCTAAAGAAGCACACGAGTTCGGTATGGTGAATAAAGTAACAAGCCCGGAAGAGTTATTGACAAAAACAAGGGAGACACTCAGCCTGATACAATCGAAGGCCCCTGTCGCTGTATCAAAGATCATCGAAGCCGTTAATCACTTCGATCATACGCAGGAAGGATATGACTTCGAAATAAAGAAATTCGGTGAATGCTTCAATACGGAGGATATGAAGGAGGGAGCGACGGCTTTCCTGGAGAAGCGGAAGCCTGTCTTTAAGGGTAAATGAATTGACCGCAGATCGTCATGATTGTTTATGATTAATGCAGATTTAATAATTTAATCCGCGTAAATCATAACAATCATGACGATCTGCGGTCAAACTTCTTAAAACTTAATCTCTGTTGTATCCGCAGCCAGTGTCGGAACGTGATACTTCCCAGTATCCAGAACTGCCGAAGGAAACGCTTTTTGAAGATTATTGAAATCGTTACGACTCACATTCGTCTGGTAGAGATAGAGATTCTTCAGGTTGATTAGTTTCTGCAGCGGGAGTAATCCAGCCGCCGAAATTTTGGTTCCAACCAAATTCAGAGATTGCAAATGAGTTAGTGATTTCAGTTTCACCAGCCCCTTATCGGTAATGTTTGTATTATTCAATTGAATTCGCCTTAGCGACGTGAGCGCCGCCACATGATCAAGCGCGGAGTCGCCAATCGGAGTGTTATCGAGTCGTAGCCATATCAATTGGTCCTTCAGCGAGCGTAGCAATGGAAGCGTACTATCGACCATTGGGCCTGCAGTAATGAAATTCGCCAATAAGTAATTACTGTTTAGTGCAACGGGAATGACCACCACGCCTGCCTGTCGCAACCTCGCGATCACTTTCTCATCAGCTTTGGCAACAGGTGCTTCCGGAACATCGGTCAAGGTTTTTCCCAACTTGTCACCCGATTGAAGGGTCTGAAGTACTGGCTGAACTTTCTCTGTCACCTGGAGTTCCTTGACTTTCTTGTTGAAATCGGCGCCGCTGCCAACCCACCACTGCAGCAACTCCACCTCGTTTTCTGTTAGCTGTGGTTTTGCCTTAGGAGGCATATGATCATCATCGTCGATAGGAAGTAAAATGCGCTTGACCATCTCGCTTTCGTCCGCTTTACCTGGAATAAGCACTTTGCCATCCTTCCCACCCGCAAGAATGGATTGTGGTGAATCGAGCCTGAGCTTACCCTTTTGTTTAGACGGTCCATGACAACTAAAACATTTTGCTTCGAGAACGGGCTGAACGATGTCTGCATATACCGCTGCCTCCTGGATATTAGGTATTGGCTTCAATGCCGTTTGTTTCTTTCCTTCTGTACTTAGACCAGCAGTCAGGTAACCGGCGCCATGTGTGAGTGTGCCTCCTAAGTGGCCCGTGATGGCGATGAGAATTACTAACACAAGAGAAAGCCATCGTGCTGCGCGCTCGTTTATCGAGAGCCTATGAAGCACATACATTATAAGGGAGAAAATGGCTACGGCAATACCGAACCACAGGTGGCGTCCGGCCAATGTTTCATCATATTCGCCGCTTAGAGCCAACAGGTAACCCGTAATGCATGAAACAACAGCGCCTATCATCCCCCAAAACAAAGCAACTGGTATAGCAGGACGCAGGAATGCGTAGCCGTTCCTGATCGTTAGCCATTGAAAAAAGCAGGCAAGGAGTAGAATGCCGATGGGGAGATGGACGAGAACGGGATGAAAGGGTGCAATAAGATCAATGATGGATAAAATAGTCATTTCAGTTATAAATGTTTTCACGCAAAGACGCAAAGTTTCGCAAAGACGCAAAGGGCTTCTTTACTCTGTACCTCTCGGTTCTTCTGAGGGTCTCTAGACTTGCTCGTTTGCAATGTATCGCTTCGCTATCGCTGGACGACCTTATTTCGAATATCTTTCCCTAAGTAATTTCATCATATACACATTGATCGCCCACTGGTCAGCTAGAGGTTGGCGAGTGTAAGGAAGAGTCGGCATATAGTCCGCTGGTCCGAATTCGGTGAGGATCGTCATTCGTTCGCCGTTCTTCTTCTTCCTTTCGGCGATGGCGTCCCACCATTCCAGGTGCTTCTTGACAGTCGTCTGCCACTCCGGTGCGCGAGGATCATTAACCTGTGGTCCTTCCGCGTGCCCAATGCGTGCATGAACATGTTCCGTTCTCTCAAGCGCCATCTTCAACGTCTCCTGCTGATCATCCAATAAGCTTTCATGCACATTACACCAGTGGGATACATCAAACGTAAGCTTTAATCCCGGATACTTTTCCATGTATTGGCGAGTTACATGTGCGGCAAACATTATCCGGCCCCTATGTGTCTCGTGGCAGATCAGCACACCAGTCTCCTTCGAAACAGCGGCTGTATGCTCGATAAATAATTTATTCTGTTCAAAACTGAAATGATCTCTCCCGGAATGACAATTGATGTATAAAAGAGATTGCGAAGTATTTCTCGCGGCATCGCCGGTTACCTTTTTAAACGTATCAAGATGTTCCTTCCAATCGGTCTGCCATCCTCCAAGAAGAATTCCAAGTTCCAGGGAATGTTTCTTCAGCGCAGCAAACAATTCGTCCTGCCCTTTCTTATCACCAGGCCACCATACCTCGATACCATCGTATCCCTCTTTTTTCGCCGCGGCACAAAATTCGTCCGTTGTACCATTGAAGCCCCAGTTAGTTGCCAGGATCTTCAACTCAAAGTTCTTGTTGCTACTGAAGACAGGCGCAGGCTCAGAGATGATTGTTTCAAGAGGATTAGTCACCACGGCTGTTGCCGATGCAGATGCAAGGCGAATGAAGTCTTTACGGTTCAAAGTAGTGTAGTTAAGGTGGTCTATGCAATAATATCGTGTATCACTTTTCCTCCCACATCGGTCAGCCTGAATGGACGACCCTGGAACGGATAAGTAAATTGCTCATGATCGAATCCTAATTGTTTCAGTATGGTCGCCTGAATATCGAATGCCTCTACCTTTCCGCTGATTGGATAGTAACCGATCTCATCGGTTTCCCCATACGTGAATCCTTTTTTGATACCACCACCAGCCATCCAGATTGTAAACGCGGCCGTATGATGATCGCGGCCCTTGTATGGATTCTGATTGCCATTACGGTTCTCCATCATTGGGGTTCTGCCGAACTCTCCACCCCAGACTACTAATGTCTCCTCGAGCAAGCCTCGTTGTTTGAGATCCAACAGCAGCGCCGTGATCGCCTTATCCACGCTTCGATACTTGTTTATGAGACCGATATTAAGCGCATTGTATGGCGCATCTCCGTGGGCGTCCCAACCCCAATCGAATAACTGTACATAGCGCACTCCTTTTTCAACAAGTTTCCTTGCGAGTAAGACATTGTTGGCGAAACACGCCTTGCCGGGCTTCGTGCCATACATCTCGTGAATGTATTCCGGCTCATCATTAATATTCATCACCTCCGGTGCCGTGATCTGCATCCTGTATGCCATCTCGTATTGAGAGATACGTGACAATATCTCGGGATCGTTATATTCTTCGTACTCCTGCTGGTTCGCTTTGTTTATCGCATCGATAGATGCTTTTCGCATATCGCGGCTCATGCCATGAGGATCTTTAATGAACAGCACGGGATCTCCCTCACTGCGACATTGTACTCCCTGGTACACCGAAGGAAGGAATCCACTTCCCCATACACTTTTTCCTGCATCAGGAAAACTACCACCACTTGTCAATACCACAAAACCAGGCAGGTTCTGATTGTCGGTTCCTAATCCATAAGTAACCCAACTTCCCATACTCGGTCTGCCAAGTCTTGGACTACCTGTATGCAATAATAATTGCGCAGGGGCGTGATTAAACTGATCCGTAGTCACAGACTTCAGGAAACTCACTTCATCCACTACAGTTGAGAAATGTGGAAGGTGTTCACTCACCCACGCCCGGCTTTCGCCATGCTGTGCAAACTTTGCCTGCGGCCCTAACATTTTCGGAACTCCGCGAATGAATGCAAACTGTTTCCCTTCCATCAACGATGGCGGGCAATCCTGTCCATCCATTTTTGTGAGTTCCGGCTTGAAATCGAAGAGTTCGAGTTGAGAAGGTGCGCCGGCCATGTGCAGATAAATCACGCTCCTCGCTTTTCCGGCAAACGGCGGCGACTTCGAAAGAAGTGGATGCGCCGGATCGAAGGCGGGTTGTGACATGACGTTCTCATGTCTCCTTCCACAATTTCCCAGCAATGAACCCATAGCAAGGGCACCAAGCCCCATAGCGCTTTCCTTAAGAAAGTGCCTGCGGGTATGCATACGCCTCACGGTATCTTGTGCTTCTCTTATCAGCCGCTGGTCATGGAGTTCCTTCTGTGTCATTATATGAGTTTTTGGAGTTCACGCAGAGGCGCCGAGATAATTTATTTGGAAAGCATCCACCACCTTTTACATTTTACATTCTAGATTCTAGATTTTACATTCCTGAATTCAATTCTTCATAACAACTTCATCAAGGTTCAACATCGCATTCGCGACAACTACTAATGCCGCAACATACGGATTATTTTTATCACTGTTCACCCCAACCATTTCGCAGGTCTGGTCACTGTCCTTCTTAAACTCGTCCACGGCCTGGTTGTACAGGTCAACAAACACCTTTAGTTTGACTGCGGGTATTGTTTTGTACAACATCATCTCGTATCCTTTCGCTATTTGTTGTTGAACGTTGCCAGCCATTTCCTTTTTCATTCTCCAGGCAAAATGCCGCGCCATATCGAGATAAGCGGAATCGTTTAGAGTAACGAGTGCCTGCAAAGGTGTATTAGTTCGTATCCGTCGGGGACTACATACTGCACGCTGAGGTGCATCGAATGCAATCATCGATGGATAAGCAGAGGTTCGTTTCCAATACGTATATATTCCCCTGCGGTATTGATCGCCATTTTTATTCATTTCCCATTTAGATCCATTATATGGCGAAAGCCAAATGCCCTCGGGTTGCCAGGGCTTTACTCCTGGACCATACATTTTATTGTTGATGACGCCGCTGATGCACAAATGCTGATCACGCAACTGCTCGGCGCTCAGTCTCACGCGTGGACCTCTTGCATAATACCTGTTGAATAGATCTTTTTCCTTTAGTTCGTCAGTGAACTTGGAGTCCTGGCGATAGGTTGCGCTCATCACCATTTCCTTCAAAAGCTTCTTGACACTCCATCCGTGATCGTTCATCAGCCTTAGGGATAGGAAGTCGAGTAATTCTTTGTGAGTAGGTGGAATTCCCTGCGTGCCCATGTCTTCGAGAGTCTCAACTAAACCCGTTCCAAACAGCTGCTCCCAAAGTCGATTCACGATGGTTCTCGATACCAGCGGATTTTTCTTATCGGTCAGCCACATTGCAAGCCCTATCCTGTTCTTCGGCGCATTTGCAGGCATCGCGAACTTGAGGGAATTAGGCACATCGGCCTCCACCTCTTTACCTGTTTCGCGCCAATTGCCGCGTTCGAATACATGAGTCGTGCGATGCCTCGTAGGAGTCGTTTCCATCATCACGGGCGTAGCGCTAATATCCGCTGTGAGTAGCTTCCAGAATGTTTTTTTATTGCTTTCGTAATCCCGTTTGCCTTTACCTGGGAACTGTTGCGTAAAAGAAAACCAATCGATATATACCGCATCCTCCGTGCTCTTTAATCCTGGGTTATCATAAGTGATGTATATGTCGTGTACGCCACTCTGTTCGGGCATATCAACAGCCATGAATTGAATCCTGCCTGCAGTATCGAGCTTGGTCGATCCCAATAACACACCATCGGGTGTGTCCCTGCGAATTTTTATGACTCCTCCCTTCTTTACTGTGAAAAATCGGCTGACCATGTGGTTTACCTTCTCGAGGTCGACCTGCTTTAGTTTGATGATCGCGTTCTTGCGAACGAGTAGGATGTCGTTGTTATTGATGACAACTGCATTGGACAGGCTGTCTGCATGATTTGAATTAAGGGCAGGTTGCCATGTCCTCACTAGGTTTCTCATTGCCTGCGCCTGCGATTCGGAGGAATTTTCCTTCAACCACGAAACCACAGATGATAGTTGACCTTTAAGCGTATCATTTAGATCCCTGAGGACCGGGTATTCTCCCCCAACATCTTCATCGCGGGTGTTATTGAAGAAAGCGAGGAATTTATAATACTCATCATGACGGAAGGGATCATAAGGATGACTATGACACTGAACACAGGAAAATGTAGTGCCCATCAATCCTTCCCAGGTAGTATTGACGCGATCAATCACCGCGGCAGTCCTGAATTCTTCATTGTCAGTTCCGCCTTCGTCATTATTCATCGAATTGCGGTGAAAAGCAGTAGCGATGTAATCCGCATCGGTGGGATCAGGCAGGAGATCACCAGCGATTTGTTCATGCAGAAAACGATCATATGGTTTGTCCTCGTTGAATGCCCTGATCACCCAATCACGATATTGCCAGATCGTCCTTCCCTGGTCGGACTCATACCCTTTAGTATCCGCATAGCGAGCGATGTCGAGCCAAACGGAAGCCCATCTTTCTCCAAAATGTGGAGAAGCCAATAATGAATCGACCAGGGTTTCATAAGAAGTACTGCTGCTGTCCTTCAAATATTGTTCTGCGACTGTCGACGATGGCAACATGCCTGTCAGGTCGAGGCTGGCTCTTCGCACCATGACTGCCTTATCCGCTGCTGCCGATGGTTTGAGTTTTGCCTCCTCGAGGCGTGAGAAAATGAATTTATCCAGGTCGGTCTTCGCCCATTCATTGGAAACATCTGGTAGCTCGACGGGTTTCACAGGCAGATATGCCCAGTGATCGCCCCATTCGGCGCCTTGCCTTATCCAACGTTTTAGAGTGCTGATGTCTTTTTTGCTTAAGGGATCATGACGGTAAGGCATTCTTTCCTCGGGATCATTAAGTGTTATGCGGCGGATCATTTCACTCCCTTCAGGGTCGCCGGGAATGATAGCATATTTTCCTGATTCCGTCTTTGCCAGCGCCTCTTCACGGAACAATAAACTGAATCCAGCCTTTGCCCTCACGCCTCCGTGACAGGTAATGCAATTCTTATTTAGAATGGGTTTTACGTCTGCACTAAAATCAACCTTCTTCGGTCGGGAAAGAAATTGATATACGATCAAGCCTGCAATCAACAGGGCTACGACGAGCAGTATTTTTTTATTGAGGAGGGACTTCATATGGAGGTAGGGCAATGGGCACCTTGTCAGTACTAAATATACTAATTCCGATGGTAGTTTTCGAGGAGGGAATTCGCAAACGGTTGTGTAATCATTATAAAGGAATCGGGAATTGGGAATCGGGAATTGGGCTTCACGAATCGTATACACTTTTCAATCGCAAGCCCGATTCCTGATTCCCAATTCCCGATTACTAGCTTCTGGTAAACTAGAACGCTATAGCGGGGAATACCCTGATTACTTTCACAAACCTTCCCTGGTAGTAACGTTCGAAGGGAGTAATTACGACGCCTTTTGCCTTTCCGGAAGTGGAATGGATGAATTCAAGTGCGCCGCTCTTATTGTTGACGATAATTCCCATATGTCCTACTACCCTAATGGTGCTATCAGTACCAGTAAAAAGTATAAGGTCACCAGGCTTGGCAGCAGCGGAGGGTACCTCGGTGCCAACATTCGTGAAATCGACCGACGATCTGGGAACGCCAATATTGAAATGATTGAAAACGTAAGTGATAAACCCTGAACAATCGAACCCGATGGTAGGATCAGTCGAAGCATATTTATATGGAACGCCAATCAGGGTCTTGGAATAGGCAACGACGTCTGCGGCCTTGGTAGCGCCGGTTTCAATCGGACCGCCTGGCCGTCTATCAATCGAGGTATTCTGCTTCACCGGGGGTAATGCATTCTCTGACCCTTCTGATACGCTTTCAACGGGAGAAAGAGTAACTGAATCATAATTCGCTGGAAGTATACTTTGCTCTTCTGAATTAAAGCAACCCCCAATCATTACCCATAAAATGGAGGGGAAGTAGAAAATCTTTAAAAGAAAGTTCTGTAGGTTCATGTTAGTGTGGTTTATACTACACTGATGGCAAACACTGTGCCCCGCACTTATGCCATGATGCCATCACGTGTAACTCACTGAATGAAGCGATGTTATTTAAAGACAGAGCTCACCTCTGGTGCAATAGGGTGATCCGCTTTGAAGGTGAATCCGAGAATTTTGGCCAGCGTTTGAGCAAATTGCTGCTGGAAAATCAGCCCTGTAGTATTCACCTCTCCTTTGGCGGGCAGCGAAGGGCCCATTACCGCAAACCAAATCTCATTCGCGCCTACGATCTTATTGTTATGACTCGTCCACTCCTCCTTCACCAGGTCGCCGCGACCATGATCGACAGTGATGAATAGGGTGGTTTTGTTACGATATTGTGGATCGCTCTGTATGTACGACCAAAGTTGTTTAAGCCATGCATCCACCTGCCGTGTGGCATCCAGGTAGGAACGATACATTCCCGAGTGAGCCCATTCGTCCGTTTCACCATACGCAATATATAGGACCTTCGGCTTTTTTGTCTTCAACCATTCCATGGCGCCGAAATGAGTAAAGACATCGAGACATTCAGCATCGAGCCATGGCTTGTATGATTCTTTTCGCAAGGCATTGATCAATTTCTCATTTGCGGAAGGTCGTTTACCACCAATTGAATCGAACGCAGAGATCACAGGTATTCCGCTGCGTTGTTCATTTAATATTCGATCGAAGGCATTCCATGCACCAAATGCGGCTACGCGGCCTTTTAGTGAAGGGCGTTTGTTTAAGAACTCGAGTACAGTAGTATTCGGATTTGGTGGATGCGCGTTTGAGTTAATGCTCGTATCGACGAAGCCCGTCATGATCTCACTATATCCAGGATAGGAGAACCAATAGGGATTTGCGTTGTCGACTTTGTTACCTAAACGTCGGTTACCATATACCTGTCCAGACGAAACGATCTTAGTCCAGAGAAAAGGCATGAGCTTCTTTCTTCTGTCATTCTCGTTGTCGGCCCAATACTCTTTAAAAATGTATCCGCTGTCTTCCTGGTTGAATTTGGGATTATTGGCAATAGCTGAGTCCATTCCCCGGAATACATCCTGCCAGCGGAGGCCGTCCGTTGTGACAATGATAATATTCTCGGTCTTCTGTGAGAAAACGTGAAGACATTCAATCGATAGGAATAGGATGAATAATATTCGCATAGTGTTTGAGTTTTGGGATACTGGAGCGTCATTGCGAGCGAAGCGAAGCAACCAGATGCTGGATCCTTTAATTCGAAGATACATTTGTGTTGGGATACTGGATACTAGATTTCAAATCGTATAGGCTTTCCAGATTCGATAGCATCCAGTATCCAGAATCCCAATACTCAGAAACTATCTGGTTGAAGGTTCCAGTATCCCAATACGCAGAAACTATCTGATTAAAGGTTCCGGTATCCCAATACGCAGAAACTATCTGGTTAAAGGCTCAAGTTCACAATACTCAGAAACTATCTGGTTAAAGGTTCCAGTATCACAACACTCAGTATCTTCGAATTAAAACTCAAAAAAAATGGATTTCAGGATCGAAAAAGACACGATGGGCGAGGTGAAGGTACCCGCAGATGCATATTATGGGGCTCAGACCCAAAGGAGTATCGACAATTTCAAGATTGCACAGGACATCAACAGAATGCCGATCGAGATCATCAGGGCTTTCGCAATCTTAAAGAAAGCCGCTGCCACTACGAATGCCGAAGCCGGTGTATTGGCGAAAAACAAAGCCGCGTTGATTGCAAAAGTCTGCGATGAGATCCAGAAAGGAAAACTCGATGATTCATTTCCCCTGGTCGTTTGGCAGACCGGTAGTGGTACACAGAGTAACATGAACGTAAACGAGGTGATCGCCTACCGTGGCCATGTTTTGAAAGGTGGAAAGCTGACGGATAAGGAAAAATTTCTTCATCCAAATGATGACGTCAATAAGTCGCAATCGTCAAACGATACATTTCCCACTGCAATGCATATTGCAGCGTACACGATGCTCACTCAGGTCACCATTCCGGGGATCAGGAAGTTGCGGGATACGCTCGATAAGTTTAGTAAGAAACATAAAAAGCTCGTAAAGATTGGTCGCACGCATTTTATGGACGCTACACCATTGACAGTGGGCCAGGAATTCAGCGGCTACGTTTCACAACTCGATCATGGTTTAAAGGCAATCAACAATACCCTCGCCCATCTAAGCGAGTTAGCCCTTGGTGGGACCGCTGTTGGTACCGGCATCAACACACCAGGAGGATACTCCGAGAACGTGGCCAAACATATCGCGAAGATTTCGGGACTTCCATTCGTAACGGCGTCGAATAAATTTGAATCGCTTGCGGCGCATGACGCCATAGTCGAAGCGCATGGTGCATTAAAAACAATTGCCGTGAGCCTGATGAAGATCGCGAACGACATCCGTATGCTTTCTTCCGGTCCACGATCGGGGATTGGAGAGTTATTTATTCCGGACAATGAACCCGGATCATCTATCATGCCCGGTAAGGTCAATCCTACACAATGCGAAGCGCTGACGATGATCGCAGCGCAGGTACTTGGCAATGATGTCGCCATCAATGTGGGTGGCGCAATGGGCCATTTCGAACTCAATGTCTTCAAACCCGTGATGATCTATAACTTCCTTCATAGCGCAAGACTGATTGGTGATGGATGCGTGAGCTTTAACGACAAATGCGCCGTGGGCATCAAACCTATCGAAGTCAACATAAAGAAACACGTCGATAATTCGTTGATGTTGGTGACGTCGCTAAATACAAAGATTGGCTATTATAAAGCCGCGGAGATTGCACAAAAGGCGCATAAGGAAGGCACCACTTTGAAAGAGATGGCCGTGAGGTTGGGATATGTTACGGCAGAAGAATTTGATAAATGGGTGAAACCGGAGGAGATGGTAGGGAGAATTTGAGAGGGGAATGAGGGACAGAAACAGGAACAGAAAACAGGAACAGAAACAGGAACAGAGCGAGAAACAGAGCGGGAGCGAGGTAGGTGCCGAGCAACCACGCAACCAACAAGGTATATTGCGACAACCGATCGGGAAAACCCCTTAGTACAAAGCAACCCACTTCCCGTATTTCTCTTTTTTCAGCGGGTATCCTAGGATATTGAAAACCTAACGGGTAACTTGCTATTCGAATCCGATTTCAAGAAAAACCCCTAATCCCCACTATGAAAAACAACGCCAAATCATCACTGTATTTTTCAGCCTACCCGTTAAAGGCGATCAAGGCACCGGAGGTGAGCGAACCGGAAAATCCCTACTTACAATCATTACTTTCAGGAAAAAAGAAAACAGCTGGCAGACTGCGTGTAATGCCTATGGCTAATCCATACAACACTCCTTTTAAACGCGCTTCATTCGACCTCGGCCTATTACCAGCTGACATTGAATTGTTCGATAAAGGCTGGTTTCGCAACTACGAATAAACACTGAGCAAGTACGTTAGAAAATGCCCCGCTTAATCCTGGGCATTTTTCGTTTTTGGTCACTATGTTTTCTTTGTTAACCCCATCCAACACAATAGCCCGTTAAAGACTTCGTTTAAAATAATGGCCTGCATGCACTGCCAGGCGCTGGAAATTGGTTTGATAAAACATCATTAGTAATAGGGAATTGTTCAATGTAGTATTACCCACCTCATTAGGGTAATTCTGCTATTGGCATGGGTTGACAATTGATATACTTTTATAGAAGTATAATAATCCAATCCGTGAAAATCTTAGTACCTGTTACAACACCCGCGAAGAATCTCTTCGCCGTTCTAAGGGAAAACTATTACCCGATTTTCATTCTCTTATTATTATTCACTACACCTTGTTTCGGTCAGACAGTAACAACCGGTAAGAGCTATATCAATATATCACGTCCAAATGGAGGAACCTTCCTGCCGGGCGACACCATTGAAGTGCGAGCAACCATCGCTGTGACAGGAGGAAGTAACGTTTCAACCAGCCGGATTAATTCCATTCGCTATAATGATACGATCAACCTGGCTAAGCTTACCTATCTGCCGAACTCATTAAGGATGATATCTAATGAAGGGCGGACACAACGTACCTTCCTTGATCCAAGTGATACTGATTCGGCACACATCGACCTTGCAAGTGGAAGGCTTAGGTTCAATATAGGCGCTACATCAGGTGCTGCCGATGTAAATGCACAAGGAATCGGAATTACGAACGCAGGGTTTTTATGGGGTGCAACAAGGCCTACGTTTTATAATAGTTCCTGCATTCGCGTATATGTTTATCGTGCGCAAATAAAGAATACTCCACCGATCGTTGCAGTTGATACCACTGTTATATTGAGTGCCGGTAATTTCAGGTACAGGATCGGTAGCAGTGGAACCGACCAGGTTTCTAACTTCTCACCATATAGAATCAAGATCGCTCCGAACTATGGTCTTTGTACAAACTCAATTGGTGCCAATGCTGTTATCGGTGAATCGGGTGGGACTTTCGGATCGGGTGCAACTCAGAATAGAGCCGGTGGTACGACGTTTGTACCTCTCCCTTACACGTTCCTGAACTTCAGTAACGGTACACCTAATGATAACTTCTATGGACTTGCCAACCGCACGAGCGGCAATGGAAGTACAAATAATAATATTGGATACCCAAATGCCGCCCGCGTATTTAATGTATGGGACATCATCGGTGACCATACCGGTGCAGCAAATCCCATCGCAGGGAACCCCGCGACAAATACAGGGTACGCTGTAATCATCAATGCCAGTTATGAAACTAACAGGGCATTTACACAAAACATTACAGGTCTTTGCGAAGAAACTTATTATGAATTCTCCGCGTGGTTCAGGAATATCTGCCGCCGATGTGGTTGCGATTCGAGTGGTAAGGGATCGGGCACCTCAGGCTATGTGCCAGGGCCTGGTAATGACTCGTCAGGCGTGCGTCCAAACCTGAGCTTCCAGATCAATGGTGAAGAATACTATACGAGTGGCAACCTCGCGTATACAGGTGAGTGGATCAAGAAAGGATTTGTTTATAAAACAAGGCCCGGGCAGACCTCGATGACCGTAACCATTCGTAACAACGCACCAGGCGGTGGTGGTAACGACTGGGCTATCGATGACATCGCAGTATCGACGTGTTTGCCGAACATGAAATATTCACCTTCGATAACACCCAATGTGTGTTCGAGTGGTACGCTCAACATTTTCGATACCATTCGATCATTCTTCAATAACTATAGCTACTATAAGTGGCAGCGCAGTACAGATGGCGGTACAAACTGGACAGACGTTACCGCTCCGCTTGGTCCAGCTGCTCCTGTTTGGAATGGCACCGAATGGCAGTACGTGACTGGGTATACCATTCCACCTCCATTCACCACAGTGGCGAATTCGGGTAACAAATACAGAGTGGTCGTAGCTACTTCACTTACTAACCTTGGTAATGCAAGTTGCCGGTCAACAGACCCAACCAGCATTGTAACTATAACAGTGATCGACTGTGGTCCACCACTCGATACCAGGTTCATTTCGTTTGGAGGGAAGGTGACCAATAACAAGGCCTCGCTTAAATGGGTCACCGGTGTAGAGGAAGAGCCTTTGGAATATGATATTGAAAAAAGCACAAACGGAACCACGTATACGACAATTGGAACTGTAGCGGGCTACAACAATCCCGGTGCCTCACAAAATACTTATGTATTTACTGATCCAGAGGATGTGACCTCCAAGGCACATTACAGGATCAAGATGAGAACGCAGGATAATCAATCAACCTATTCGAGAACATTGCAGTTGTCAACCTTGCTTGAGCCACTGACTTTCGTATCAGTCATCAATCCATTTAATAATGAACTCGTGTTCGATGTAGCATCTTCGAAGGACGGCCAGTCGAAAGCAGAACTTGCTGACCAGTTCGGAAGAACTGTTCTCCGCAAAACAATCGATATGCGTGAGGGAGTGAACCAGTTAATGTTCGGCAACACGGGAATTCTTTCACCAGGTTTGTATGTCCTGCGCGTAGAAATAGATGGGAAAGTGATACACAAGAAAGTAATGAAACAACAGAACTAATTAAGCTCAGGCTTAGGAAGCCATCTTACAATACCTCCATCTTATCGCTTACTTCCGCATTCGTCACTACAGTAGAGTTTGTCTCCTCCCTGTGTTTCTTAAAAAATCTTTTCTGGAAAATCAGTAGCGTGATAACACCGGCCGAAATGGAGGCATCGGCAATATTGAAAATGGGACTGAAGAATTCAAAATCATCCCCTCCAATAAAAGGAACCCACGAAGGAAACTGAGATTTTATGATGGGAAAATAGAGCATGTCCACTACGCGGCCGTGCAGAAATCCCGCATAGCCTTCTGCTGGAAACATCTTTGCCACCTGGGAATATGAGCTCTCTTCGAAAATCAATCCATAAAACATACTATCGATCAGGTTACCCAGAGCGCCCGCATAGATTAGGGATGCGCAGATAATGAAGCCCCTGCTATACTGTTTCTTTACAACCTTGCCCAGGTACCACGTACCGAAGATCACCGCAGCAAGCCTGAATAATGTGAGCAGCATCTTACCCCACTCGCCACCAAATTCCCAACCCCAGGCCATGCCCTTATTCTCGATAAAGTATAATTTAAACCAGCTCAGTGGTGATACCCCCGTATCGCCAAATGGAAAAGTGGTCTTGATCCAAACTTTCAAGGCCTGGTCGGCGATAATGATGATTGCGATGATAATAATTACATTTCTAAGCTTCACCAAGGGAAATTTAATCCACAAATATAGGCCAAAAGGAGAATGTGGAAGAGGCAAAGAAAGCATAAAGGTTGACGAGGGAGAGCCGGGAGGCGAGAGATGGGTGACGGGAGGCGAGAGACGGGAGGCGGGAGGTGGGAGGCGAGAGGGTAACTCAAGCTATTCCTCGTAGTATACTCTCTTTACTCGATGCGAAACCGAAGTCATGATCTCATAGGGTATGGTTTCTGCCCAACGAGCTACTTGTTGAACCGGGAGTTCTCTTCCGAAAATAATCACATCGTCCCCCTCCTTTACACCCTCAAGACCTGTGATGTCGACCATCGTCATGTCCATGCATATCGAACCTATCACCGGCACCAGCTTTCCATGGATCCACATCTGCCCTACTCCATTTCCGAGACGACGCGAATAACCATCAGCATAACCGATTCTTATCGTCGCGATGACAGATTCCTTATCCACTCGCCCTTTTCGATTATAGCTTACAGATTCGCCTGGTTTGAGATGCTTTATCTGCGCTATTGTCGATCGAAGAGTAGCAACAGGTTGCAACAGCTGCTGGTGAGTGTTGCCACTATCTACACCATATAACCCAATACCGAGTCGTACCATGTCGAGTTGTAGCTCCGGCAGACGGAATATGGCACCTGAGTTGGCTATGTGCTGGAGAAAGGGATAGTTGAGCCTGGACCGTAGCTTTGAAATCGCTTTCCTATATTTATCGAATTGAGCGAGTGTAAACTCATCCTGCGCTGGATCCTCGCTAGCTGACAGGTGTGTGAATACAGTTTGAACCATTAATGTATTCGATGACGAAAGTTGATCGGCCAGTTTATCCATGTCGGATGAATCAAATCCAAGACGATTCATACCGGTCTCGATTTCGATATGCACGGGATACTGCTGTAATCCTTCATTCTCGAGGAATTCCGCGAAGGCAGATAATAAATCGAATGAGTACAGGTCGGGTTCAAGGTGATACTCAAGCATCGATTCGAATGCGGACTCCTCTGGATTCATCACCATCACCGGAAGGCTAATACCCGCTTTCCTCAATTCGATTCCCTCGTCGGCATAGGCAACTCCGAGGTAGTCTACTTTGTGGTATTGGAGTATGCCTGCGATTTCCGCACCGCCGCTTCCATAGGCGAAGGCTTTCACCATCGCCATTATTTTAGTGCTCGGTTTTAAGTGGGCTTGATACACTCTCAGGTTATCCGCAATTGCATTTAGATTTATTTCGAGAACTGTCTGGTGGACTTTCTGTTCGAGTAACTGCACGATCCTTTCAAACCCGAAAATCCGTGCGCCTTTTACAAGTATGGTTTCTTCCCTGAATTTCGATGACCTAAATCGCTTTGTAAAATCTTCCCTGGATGCGTATGATTCGGCCAACATGGAGGGGTTGCTACTTTCAGTCACTCGATCTAGAAAAGAAGAGATCTTCTCCCCAATACCAATAACTCGGCTAACCTGGTGTCGCTGGAGGCTATCCAGTATTGAACCGTATAATTCCTCTTCCTTCAGCGAACTCTGCAGGAAATCTGAGAGGATAACGGTTCTTTTTGTTCCGGCACTCTGTTGCACCAGGAAGTTCAAAGCTATTTCCAGCGAACTAAGGTCAGCACTATAGCTATCGTTAATAATATTGCACTGGTTGATGCCACGCTTGAATTCGAGACGCATATTTACAGGAAGTAATCCTTTCATCCTTTCCTGGATGACCCTTTGTTCGTACCCCAATAGCAGCATCACCTGCCAGCAGGTGATTGCATTCTGGATCGATGCATCATCGGTAAAGGGAATGTTGATCCAGGTAGGTGGGTGCAAGGCTTCTTCATTCTTCGCATAAATGACCATTCCACTTTCTTCCATGGCTCGCTCGAGGATCTCGAGTGGAGGTGGCAGCACTGCACCGCGAAACAGAATTCTCTTCTCGGATTCTTTGTGAGCTAGTGAAGTGAACCCTTCACTATGGGCCTCCCCGATATTGGTCAGTATTCCTATCGTCGGGCGAATAATTCTTTCCAGTTTATCCATCTCACCGGGTCGGGAGATACCCGCCTCGAAGATGCCGAGCGTGTGGTGTTCATTCATTTGCCATACACTCAGTGGCACGCCAATCTGTGAGTTATAGCTCTTTGGACTGCGTACGATGTTGTATTCGTGATGCAATAACTGGTAAAGCCATTCCTTCACTATGGTCTTGCCATTGCTTCCGGTAATTCCGATGACGGGTATCTCGAAGCGGCTACGATGAAATGCCGCGAGCTCCTGGAGGGCTTTCAGTGTATCCGGGACGGTAACAAATGCTGCATCTGGGAAGCTAAGGGTGTCGATCCGGGCACTTACCACGAAGCTGCGTATGCCCTTCTCATACAACTCCTCAATATAGGAATGCCCATCACGCCGCTTACCCGCCAGTGCAAAGAACAAAGATGTCGCTGGTGAATGTACTTTTCGGCTGTCGAGAAGGAGGATGTCAACCGGGCTCTCCGGTACATAGGATGCGGAGCCTATTATCTTGGCTATATGTCGGAGTGAATACTTCAACCGGTATATCTTGCAAAGGAAGCTAAGTTACGTCATCCATCATTGATGCTGGAGTCCACCACATCGGGAGGTGTGCCTTTCTTCTTCATGAAGATCGAGTAGAAAATTGAGCCTGCTATACAAATCAGGATCAAGCCAAGGGAGATGAATACCTGCGTTGGTTTGTCGAGCCATTGATTGATCCATTTCTCTGCCAGCATCTTGATTCCAATGAAAACGAGTACAATTGCAATCCCCTGCTGTAGGTAATCGAACTTGCTGACCGCGCCGCGCAAAAGGAAGAATAATGAACGAAGGCCAAGAACGGCGAATATGTTCGAAGTGTAGATCACCAACTTATCCCTCGATATACCCATAACCGCGGGAATAGAATCCAGCGCGAACACGAGATCAATGGCCGCAAGCATCAACACCACGATGAAGAGAGTGGTATACATACGTTTCCCATTTTCCACAACAACATATTTTCCATCACCATCATGAGGCGCGAGCGGTAAAACTTTTTTCAGAAATCGGTAGATCTTGGTATCGTGTGGATCGAATTCCTCGTCCTTGTTCGCGGTAAACATCTTGTACCCGGTAAACACCAGGAAAACGCCGAACAAGTAAAGCACCCAATGAAACCGATCAACTAATGCTACGCCAACGGTGATGAAGATGATACGGAAAATGATGGCCATCAGGATGCCTATCAACAGAACCCTGCCATAATGTTTCTCCTTTACACCAAAGGATGTGAAGATCAGGATGAATACGAAAATGTTATCGATGCTAAGACTCCATTCCATCAGGTAGGCACTGAGGTACTCCAACGCGAGCACCTGCCCTCTTTCGATCCACATATAAATAAAAAATGCGAGTGCAAGCCCAACCCAGAAGAAAGTCTGGTACAAAGCCTGTTTGATCGTGACCGCTTTATTCTTCTTACTTAGCAATCCGAGATCGAAGACGAGCGCCAGTATCAGTACTCCTCCAAAAACAATATATGTCAATAATTCACTGTTCATTTTCGGGATGGAAATTAGTCGGCAAAGATACAATAATCAACTCCGGGGATGACTAAGCATCCGCTCATGGGGCGTACTTTCTTTTCCGAATTTGCTGGTAAATGAACCCAAACAAAACAATCATCAACACAGGCAGCGCAATATTGATGAATTGCCAGGTCGTACGCTGTTCTTTCACCTTGGCTGAGTCTAGGAGCCGAAGAACGATGTTCTTGTTTCGCGTTTCTATTATTACCGGGTTCGCCACCAGGTATTCGATACAATTTTGGAAGAACTGACGATTGGCAACAGGAATGAAATATTTTCCCCCATCACTCTGCTGTTCGTATGCCAGGTAGGTCACCCTATTCCAACCCATCGGTAAGGGGCCCATACTCGGCAACACCTCATTTAACGCAATGTCACCGTCCGCTACGATGATCATCTTATTGTCGACCGAGGCTGGCAGGAAGGGCGTCTTCTGCAATGCAAGGCTATCGATAACAGCCTTGGAAACACGGTTACGGAAAAGGGATGTGAATTTACCTTCGAGCAGCATAGCCACAGGTATGGCCGACTGCCTGAACTTTTCATCCTCAGGTGCGTTCCGATTTTCATTCAGGCTAATCAGCGCAGGCGTATGAATTACACGCGACGAAGACGAAGAGGACAATAGCACCGTCTTCGTTACTCCCGGTACATCGATTGTGTCCATTGAGTTCACAAACCGACCGCCAACAAGTCCGAGGTTGCGATTGATCGAATGATTACTGGGGGGCTGAAACAAAGGATAGTAGTTCCAATGCAGGAACTCCTGCTGGGGTTGACCATTACTGCCACCGCCGACAACAAACTGGATCGTTTCGCACTGCAAGTCCATGACCAGGTCCGTATTGATCCTTGTCCCATACCGGAAGAACATGTCGGTCAGGTTAAGATTTCTGTCGAAGGCAACTGTCTGGGGTTTGAATGCGAGACTATCTGGTTCGGCAAATAGGTTGTCAACGAAACACAGCAACTTCCCGCCACGCATGACGAATTGGTCGATCTTCAGTTTTTCCTCTTCGGTAAATGTAAGAGCGGGCTTCACTATCAATAGAACGTCCGCTTTATCGGGTACACGCGGTTGTGTATTCAGGTTGAAAATTCCAAAATCATAGTCCAGTTTCAATGTCTGTACAAGGTCATAAGTTCTCGCATCTTCGGGTTGGCCGTTTCCTACTGTGTATGCCACGCCGGGACGACGCTCGTTAATCATTTTGTCCAACACGCTCACGAATTGGTATTCGAGCAGGGCTTCGGATTCATTGATTTCGTTCTGGGATATGAGACGGTTGCTACCACCGTAGAGATTGACAAGTTGCTTTTTCCCTTTGTAATGAAGCAATGCGACAGGAAAGATGAAATTCTGCTGCTGTCCTTCCTTTAGTTGTACAGTCAGATTGATCGGAGTAGCTCCAAGTGACACGAGCGAATCGCCATACTTGACTCCCGTTCCTGGAATCTCATCTTTAGGAGAGAGGAAACGATAATGCACTTTCGTGCTATTACGATCCTTCAATAGTTGCACGAAGTCTTTTGTACTGTTAGCCAGTTTTTGAAACCCTGCGGGAAATTCACCCTGCAGGAAAATATCGATGTTCACATCCTCTTCGAGACTATTAAGCAATTCTGAAGTTGCCGGGCTAAGTGTATATCTCTTTTCTTTGGTAAGATCAATCCTTGAATGAAAAGTCGAGCCAAGGAAATTGATAACCACAAGGATTAGGATAAGGAATAACCACCAATAACGCGAAGCAACGAATTTCTTCATCAGGTTTGTGATTTATCGTTTTAACAGGTTACGGTGTGTGATGGTAAGAAATAGGATGATCACGCTGAGGAAGTAGATCACGTCCCGGGAGTCGATGACTCCCCTGCTAATGCTCGTATAGTGAAAGTCGATTCCGGCCATTGCTACGTAATAATCGGCGCCGCCTTCCAGGCCAGGAAGCTTGCTAATGGCACTGAAGCCATAATATAAGAGCGCGCAGGCAATGAGGCTGACTATGAAAGCAACCACGGCATTATTCGTGAAGCTGCTGCTACATATCCCTATGGATGTAAAAACCGCGGCAAGGAAGAATAATCCGATATACGAACCGATGGTGGCGCCGGTATCAATACCGGCATCCGTTGAAAGTTGTTGAATTGAAAAAAAATAGACAATCGTAGGTAGCAATGCTATGAGGACTACTATCAGGCTACCAAGATATTTTCCATTGACGATCTGCCAACGTGTGAGGGGTCGCGTCTGTAATATCTCGAAAGTGCCTCCTTTGAACTCGTCAGCGAAGCTTCGCATAGTGATGGCTGGGATCAACAGCAAAAGGATCCATGGCGCCAGTTGGAAAAATTTATCTAACGTGGCATAGCCAAAGTCGAGAATGTTGTCTTCAAATACAAAAAGGGCAAGGCCGTTGGCAAGCAGGAAGACGATGATGGCAATATAGCCTGTAAGACTACTGAAGAATTGACGAAGTTCTTTTTTACAAATGGCCCACATAGGTAGCGAAAATAAGGAAATAAGAACCACGGGAATCGTTTAACGTTTAAGGGTTTAACGTTTAACGTTCTTTAGATCGAACTTGCAATCCCGAGTCTTATACGGCTTATTAGAATAAAAGCCTGATCGAATTAAAGAACGTTAAACGTTAAACGACACGTGAAAATCCAACTAAAAGATTACACCGCAAAACTCTCCCCACACCCACAAGTACGACTCGCGTTGGGATTGCTGAAGTAAAACCCTTTACCATTGAGGCCTTCCGAGAAATCGAGTGTTGTATTCACGAGGTAAAGGAAGCTCTTGAGGTCAGTCACCACTTTAACACCATTATTCTCGAATACCTGGTCCATGGGTTTCTGTTCGTTGTCGAAATCGAGTTTATAGCTAAGGCCTGAGCACCCTCCACCGACTACACTCACACGAAGGAAATAGGAATTATCACCGTTGACGTCGGCCTCGGCCAGGAGCTGCTGGACCTTTGCTTTTGCTTTGTCGCTGACGTATATCGCGTTCTCCATTGCTACACTCATAATTTATCTTTTTAGTGAAAACCTACATCGGTAGTCGACTACCGTTTTCAATTTTTCTTAGTGAACTACACTTTCTTCGAACTTCAATTCGGGTAGCCCATTCTTCTTTCTGTAATCGTTCACGGCAGCTTTGATGGCATCTTCGGCCAGCACAGAGCAGTGAATCTTCACAGGCGGAAGGTTGAGCTCTTCAACGATCGCCATGTTATCGATGGTCACTGCTTCATTCACCGACTTACCTTTTAGCCACTCGGTGGCCAGCGAAGAGGAGGCAATCGCGGAACCGCAACCAAAAGTCTTAAACTTAGCGTCGGTGATGAGGCCGGTGGCATCATCAACCTCTATCTGAAGGCGCATCACATCTCCACACTCGGGAGCACCTACCAGTCCTGTTCCGACATTCTGTTTGTTCTTGTCCAGCGTTCCCACGTTCTTGGGGTTCTGGTAGTGATCGATAAGTTTCTCTGAATATGACATGGTGTGTGTTTAGTTGATTAAGTTGATTGGGTTGATTAAGTTGATTAAGTTGATTGGTGGTGACTGGATCAACTTAATCAACCCAATCAACTAATGATGCGCCCATTCTATACTATTCATATCAATCCCCTCCTTATACATCTCCCAAAGCGGGCTCATGTCTCTTAGTTTATTGACGGTCTGGGTCACTTGTTCTATCGTATAGTCAATCTGATCTTCTGTGGTAAATCTGCCGAGGCCGAACCTCAGTGAACTATGAGCAAGGTCATCGCCGAGACCAAGTGCCTTCAACACATACGATGGCTCGAGAGAAGCGGACGTACAGGCTGATCCGGATGATACGGCTATGTTCTTATTGAAACCCATCATCAATCCCTCCCCTTCCACATACTTGAAGGAGATATTGGTAACGTGTGGCAGTTTATATTCTTTATCGCCATTTAGATAAGACTCTTCGATTTGAAGCAGTGCATTCTGCAACTTGTCGCGCAACTTGCTCACACGCGCAGTCTCTTCCTCCATCTCGTTGAGACAGATCTCGCACGCCTTTCCGAAGCCGACTATTCCAGGAACGTTGAGTGTTCCACTCCTCATTCCTCTTTCATGACCACCACCATCTATTTGCGCGGTTACTTTAACTCTTGGATTTTTCCTGCGTACATACAATGCACCCACACCTTTTGGACCATACATCTTATGTGCAGTGAAGGCCATCAGGTCAATGCCATCTTTGTTCACATCCACAGGTATCTTGCCGACTGCCTGCGTAGCATCGCTGAATACAGGTATACCTTTCTTCCTCGCGATCGCGCTGATTTCTTTCATGGGCATCACGGTACCAATCTCGTTATTCGCATACATGATGGCGATTAGAATAGTCGTGGGGCGGATAGCGGCTTCGAGTTCGGCGAGATCGATGAGGCCATTGTCCATTACCTTGAGGTATGTCACCTCACCGCCTTCCTTTTCAATATGCTTGCAGGTATCGAGAACGGCTTTGTGTTCTATATTGCATGTAATGATATGATTTCCCTTGGTCGCGTACATTTCGAACACACCTTTTATTGCGAGGTTGTCGGCTTCAGTAGCACCCGAAGTAAAGATGATCTCTTTTGGATCCGCACCGATCAGGCTTGCCACTTGTTGGCGGGCAATATCTACTGCCTCTTCGGCCTGCCATCCAAAAGGATGATTACGGCTGGCGGCATTACCGAAGGCGGAGGTGAAATAGGGGACCATTGCGTCGACTACCCGTGGATCGCAGGGAGTGGTAGCATTATGATCGAGATAAATGGGGAAATTAAGCATAAGAACTAAGGCGTTATTTCGTCAATATTAAACGC
Source organism: Chitinophagaceae bacterium (assembly GCA_014379965.1). GTDB lineage: Bacteria > Bacteroidota > Bacteroidia > Chitinophagales > Chitinophagaceae > VBAT01. The sequence goes on along the minus strand of JACMKU010000123.1, from coordinate 84,176 downwards.
AAAATTAGATCAAAAGGTTCTATTTTATAGGCTTATTTTATGGTTAAACCTTAAATTTACCTGAAATCGAAATCCCCCATTAAACCCTTGTCATGCAAAAAGTTGAGCACATTGGAATCGCCGTAAAAAGCCTCGATATATCGGTTCCGTTGTTCGAAAAACTACTGAACACTTCGTGCTATAAGACCGAGGAGGTTGTGAGTGAGAAAGTGAACACGGCTTTCTTCCGATCTGGTGACACCAAACTCGAACTATTGGAGAGCACCGACCCTTCGGGGGTCATCGCGAGATTCATTGAAAAGAAAGGCGAAGGGCTGCATCATATTGCTTTCGACGTGGAAGATATGGATGCGGAGATCAAGCGGCTGAAAGCAGAAGGATTCGTCTTTATCGATGAAACACCGAAACCCGGAGCAGATAATAAGCTCGTGTGCTTCCTGCACCCTAAACAAACTAATGGTGTTTTGATTGAATTATGTGCGGAGCGAAAAGGGAATTAGGAATTGGGAATCGGGAATCGGGTCTTAATGCAGAATAAGCTTATACCTTCGACGATTGCCTATTGCCTATTGCCTATTGCCTATTGCCTATTGCCTATTGCCTATTGCCTATTGCCTATTGCCTATTGTCTATTGCCTATTGCCTATTGCCCATTGCCTATTGCCACCCGCCTCACTCCGGCTTATTATCAAGTCCATTCTCCATCGCCAGCGAATCCGAATTTACAATCCCTAGTTTCTCAACTGCCAATTGCGCTGCTATCTGCGAAGCATCTTTCTTATTGAAAGCGCGTCCTTCCGCGATATTCCTTCCGTCGATAACCGCGGCGATGGTAAAAAGTCGACGGCCATTCTCAAGTTTCTCGTTGACCGTTTCAAACTCCAGGACTCTTCCATTTTTGTTGGCCCAACCATAAAGTTTGTTCTTGTGATTAATCTCGAGGATCTCGAGGTCGTCCATGAACATGTGAGGGAGAATGATTGACTTGAGCACCCATTTGCTGGTTTTCTTATATCCCATATCGAGATAAATAGCACCTACGAGCGCCTCGAGGGTGTTTCCGAAGATTTGGCTCACCTTGAGCGACCCATCCATCTTGTTGTACAGGGTAACTTTCTTCAATCCCATCCGAATGGCGATCTCGTTTAGCTGTTGCCTGTTTACCATCTTGCTGCGCATCTCGGTAAGAAACCCTTCTTCTTTGTAGGGGTAGCGTTTGAAGAGATAGTCGGCAATTAGGGCGCTAAGTACGGCATCGCCGAGGTATTCGAGACGTTCGTTGTTCTCGTCGGACCCTTCTCGGACGGACCGGTGGGTCAGGGCTGTCTTATAAAGTGAGATGTTGCCAGGCTCGAAACCTAAAATATTCTTGAGCTCTTTTTTGAAGGTAGAGCCGGCGTGTTTCTTGAAAAGATTGGTAAGGAAATCCACAGAAGTAAGCTACGAAAAAAAAATTAAACCCATTTGAATGGGCGAATGGTTTAGCGAATTTACCGGGACAACTTGCTTATTGTCACCTATTGTTCCGATTAGTCTTTGAATTTCTTCACGATCACGCAGGCATTATGCCCACCGAATCCAAACGTGTTGCTAAGGGCTACATTCACCGTACGCTTTTGCGCCGTATTGAATGTAAAGTTCAATTTTGGATCGAGGTCAGGGTCATCTGTGAAGTGGTTGATGGTGGGAGGTACGATGTCATGCACCACGGCCTTTATACAGGCGATGGCCTCGATGACACCGGCGGCTCCAAGGCAATGGCCTGTCATACTCTTGGTGGAACTAATGTTCAGTTCGTAAGCATGTTTACCGAAGACGTCCAGGATTGCTTTTGCTTCCGCGATATCGCCCAAGGGCGTGGACGTGCCATGGGTATTGATATAGTCGATCTCGTCGGGAGAAATGCTGGCATCATCGAGTGCCGCAAGCATTACATTCTTCGCGCCGAGTCCTTCGGGATGAGGTGCAGTGATATGGTGGGCATCCGCGGTGGCGCCACATCCAACCACTTCGCAATAGATCTTTGCTCCTCGTGCCTTCGCGTGGTCGAGTGATTCGAGTATGAGTACACCGGAGGCCTCCCCCATGATGAACCCATCGCGGTCCTTATCGTATGGTCGGCTGGCAGTCTTGGGATCGTCGTTTCTCTCGCTCATCGCCTTCATGGCATTGAATCCTCCTACGCCAGCCTCACTGATAACGGCTTCGCTGCCCCCCGTTACAATGATATCGGCCTTACCCAGGCGAAGAAGGTTATGCGCCTCCATAATGGCGTTGGTGCTGCTGGCGCATGCACTTACTACTGCGAAGTTGGGTCCGCGTAGGTTGTGTCGCATGCTGATCTGGCCGGCAGCGATATCGAGAATCATTTTGGGAATGAAGAATGGATTGAACCTTGGAGTACCGTCGCCTCTTGCGAACTCGGTTACTTCATGCTGGAAGGTAATAAGTCCACCGATACCACTTGCGAATACTACTCCTATCCTGTCGGGGTTGATGTTGTCCTTATTGAGTCCGGCGTCCGCCATAGCCTGGTCGCTTGCTACGAGTGCGAATTGTGTGAACCTGTCAATCTTGCGGGCTTCTTTCTTGTCGAGATATTTAACTGGATCGAAATTCTTCACTTCACAGGCGAACTTTGTACGGAACTTACTTGCATCAAACTGAGTGATCATGTCGGCACCGGAAACTCCATTGACCAGGCCATCCCAATATTCGTCTATTGAATTGCCCAGTGGTGTAAGGGCGCCCATTCCAGTAACAACAACCCGTTTAAGTTCCATACGCCTGACATATTCGTTGTTAAGATAAAACCGCCTTCCCTGTGAAGTTACAGTAAGAAGGCGGAGTCAATTTATTCACTCGCCGGCAGGCATCAAACGTATCCCGCCCGCGGCGAGAAACTCATGCATTATTTCGCGTGCTCTTCCAGGTAAGCAACAGCCTGACCAACCGTAGTGATGGTCTCAGCCTGCTCATCGGGAATAGAAATATTGAATTCTTTCTCGAATTCCATTATTAGTTCTACTGTGTCGAGTGAATCGGCTCCGAGATCATTGGTGAAAGAGGCTTCATTTGTGACTTCTGCTTCGTCAACACCTAGCTTGTCAACGATAATCTTTTTAACTCTTGATGCAATGTCTGACATGTCGTAATAGTTTAGTTATTGGGTGCAAAAATATACTTTTTGAGTAAACCAACATCGTAATCGCTATTTTTTCCCTTTTTAAGCCAACATTCTGAAAACGAGGTAATACTAGGCTTTAATTCAAATAATGTCAGATAAAATTATTAAATGTAAACGGTTGGCTGTATCGTAGGTTCTTTGTAATTTGAAACATTCCATAACTATTACCAACAACATGGCTCTAAAAATCATTGATCATGGCACACCGGAGTACCGTCAGATGGTAAAGTTGAGGGATGATATCTTGAGGAAACCGCTGGGGCTCACGTTTACTCCTGATGAACTGGAGTCGGAGAAAGAAAACATGCTCATTGCGGCTTTTGAGGATGAAAGGATGCTCGGATGCTGTATGCTAGTGGAAGAACAACCGGGAACAGTCCGCCTCAGGCAAATGGCCGTACTCAATGATCTCCAGGGAAAGGGCATCGGTAGGGCGTTGATGAACTTCGCCGAAAACCTCGCACGCGATCGCGGATACCGAATCCTAAGAATGCACGCCCGCGTCAACGCTGTTGGCTTCTATGAAAAAGTCGGATACAAGATACGGGGTGATCAGTTTTTTGAAGTGACGATTCCGCACTACGTGATGGAGAAGCAGCTGTAACGTTTAACGTTTAAGGGTTTAACGTTTAATGTTTCGAAATTCGACCTCGCACTCAAGATTTCAAATATTCTAAGATGGTAGCTCAAACATTTATTGCAACTTCAGCTTAATGAACGTTAAACGTTAAACCCTTAAACGTTAAACGTCCCTCACCTCTTTCGAGTAATTTTCTCCTTCAGTATCTGCCTCAATTCAAACACTTCATTCTTATCCTTGCAACCACTCTTCGGCACAAGGAAAAAAGAACGGCTGTCGAAATACAAGTGAAAAAAATGCGGGCTCTCAATAAATGTGCTGAGGGATTTCCACGGCCATTTGCGTGATCCGTTTTCATGCGCGAGTGTGAAATCATCATCTTCGAAATGCATTGTGAAATTATGCCGGAAGGTCTCCGCCCTTCTATATACTACTCCTGGAAGAATGAACCAGAAGCTTATCATAAGTATAAGCCATAAACCTGATCCCACAAGGAAGGCTACGGGAGTGATCTTATTGAATACATATAATGCGAGCGATGCAAGTGCAAAAATATTTACCACTATCAGCATAATCTTGATCTCCGGACGGCTGATGAAATGGTATCGTAGTGCTTGTAGAACCTGGGCTTTTTCGTATTCGAAGTGAATTGTCATTAGATAGCTAGGGTTGATTGGTTGACTGGGTTGATTGAGTTGATTGAGTTGATTAAGTTGATTAAGTTGAATCTCAATCAACTTAGTCAACTTAAGCAACTCAATCAACCCAGCCCCCAAACCTACAACCAAAAATGAAAACCCGGTCCTTACCGAAGCAAGGACCGGGTCAAAACTATTAGGAAAATCTGTTCATTAAATATTAGAACCTTCAGAAGGTATGCGGAACATCCTGGCAACTTCTTCGTAAGACAGTTGCTTCAATTCAGCAATGGTCATCCCCTTTGCAGGTCCGCTAGTCAATCGGCCGCCGGCAACACCGCCCGGGATGATCACGTAGCGATAAGAAATACCAGCAAGTTGGGTAACTGGTCTTACAGGAGCTGTACCATCTGGGTCATATGTGAATACGATCTTACCTACGTCCAGTACAAAGCTATAGCTCTGTCCATTGAAGCTTTCGCGGTAAGGCAATAATTGAACGTTAGGTAATATGGTTGCTGCACCTATAGTGAAATTCTTTCCAAAAGCAAGTACAACACCCTGGTCGAGGATCGGCTGTGTGATTCCAGGAGCTGTTCTGTTATAGACTCTTTCAACATTGTAATTGTTAGGAGCAACGAAACCAAGTACCCAGTCAGCTGCAACAGATGCGACCCAAGTAGAATAAATCACATTCGCAGTACCTGCGGGTCCGGGAGCACCAGCGGCACCAGCAGCACCAGCTGCACCAGTTGATCCGGGAGGACCTTGTGGACCAGTAGCTCCTACGGGGCCTTCGGGGCCTTCTTTTGTACAACTAACCGAAAGGAAGGTAATAGCTAAAAAGGAAAGGGAAAGAAGTCTCAACTTTCTCATATACGTTTGTTTTGGCAAAAAAATTAGTTTCGTTTTTAAAAGTAAAGGGAAAAATTGGTTCTACCAACAGTAATTACTAGGCCAATTTTTTGGTCGCCGAATTTACCCGATTCAGGTGAATCATAAGAGGAAACCGGTTAATATGGGGATGCCCAGTGCCATCAAAATATTACCAATGATAGAAGCCCAAGTCGTTTTTGCAAACCAATCATGAACAGCTACATTTGTTCGGCTACAACCCGACTAATATGATGCGAAAATTCCCTTTCTTGACCGTTTGTTTTTTATTCCTGGCTATTCATTCGTATGCACAATTTGCCAAAGGCACCCGAATGGTCGGAGCCTCCGTCGCCAGTATGTTTTTCAATTCAGGCACGTCTGATCAAACCGTAACTTCTATAGGCAGTACCACGGCAACAGTCAGAGGCTTTGGCGTGAGCATCACCCCCTCTATTGGTTGGTTCATCTCAGGAAACACTGCGGTTGGTGCCTCCCTCAACCTTAATCCATCCGGCGAGACTATAAGTTTCGAGGAACGGGGGAGTACATTTCAGCGCGACAAATTCAACAATTTCAACATTGGTTTCGGCGGATTCGTACGCAATTATTTCAAGTCGGGAGGGTCGGTGCTACCCTTCGGTCAGATTGGTCTTAACGCGGGCATCAGCAACCTGAAGAAATCCGGCTTCTTCTATGGCGGCGTTGATCCCAATGATTATAAAGAAACATATGAGGGCAATTCTTCGGGAGGGTTTCTTACTGAGGCTTCATTCCTTTTAGGAGTGACGAAGATGATGGGTGATCAGACAGGCCTCGACCTCTATATCGGTTACAATTTTTCCTACAACAAGAATACGATGAAGACGACTCGTCTTCGCGACGACCAGATAGATGGTGTCATTGACCAGACTGCAACAAATGAAACCACGAGCAAGTACACGAATCATCGCTTCCTGATAGGCGTCGGTTTTCAGATTTTCCTTAGAAAGAAGTAGACGTTTAACGTTTAAGGGTTTAACGTTTAACGTTCTGATCTCAGAAAATGCGTTACGTAATAGAAATCACTTGCCCTAGAAGAAAGGGATGTTTAATGACGAAATGAGATCTCGATCGTAAGAACGTTAAACGTTAAACCCTTAAACGTTAAACGATCAAGGTTATTTGTTCATGAGTTGCTTGGCCTCGATGCTAAGGGTCGCATGCGGTACCGCTCTAAGCCTGGCTTTATCGATAAGCTTGCCTGTGACCCTGCAGATGCCATACGTCTTGTTCTCGATACGCATCATCGCTTTCTCCAGGTGATCGATAAAGGTGATCTGGCGACTAGCCATCTGGCTGAGTTGCTCTCTTTCCATACTTACGCTTCCATCCTCCATCGTCATGTAGCGGGCTTCGTCCATATCGCCACCTTCATCGCGACGGGTAATCAATCCCTGGAGGTACGCAAGTTCTTTCTTCGCAGCGTCCAGTTTCTTGGTAATAATTTCACGGAATTCGACGAGGTCGTTATCCGAGTATCTCATGGTAGGGCCGTTGTGTTCGTACATAGGGGTATCTAATACAGATTTTGTGAATTCGGGTTCATACTTGACTGCGCTCTTGATAGTTGTCTTGGGTATAACCATCTTCGTTGGCTTAGGCGGCTCTTTCTTGATCACCGGTTTTGCCGTAGGCTTAATAGAAACCAATGATTTGGGATCTATAGCGCCATTCTTCTTCGGAAGTGGTTTAGCAGGCACGACAGGAGCCGGAGGTTTTACCTCAGGTTTTGCCACTGCCTTTGCGTGATGCGTAGGCTTAGGTGCCGGCCGTTTGGCAGGTTCATGTTTTTTTGGTGCTGGCTTAGGGGCAGACTTTTTGGGCACGGGTTTTTCCTTTTTTTTAGGGGCAGCTTTCTTAGCTACGGGTTTTGCTTGAGGCTTTTTGGCCACTTTTTTGGGCGCTGATTTGGCAGCTGGCTTCTTAGATGCCGGTTTTTTCTTGTTAGCCATACAATTAGCCTTTTTTTGAAACAATCACTTTTAGCGAAACGTCATTAATGTCAATGTCTGTTTCATTTCCATTGGGTATGTCAGATACTATTTCCAGATTATCGGCCAGAATTTCGGCGCAAATATAGTCTTTAAACTGAGCCAAAGAGTTTTTCATTCCATTGGCGGTAATTACTTTCACCTCGATCCGGTCGGTCAGGTCAAACCCTTGATCCTTACGGATTTTTTGGATCCGGTTAACAAATTCCCGGGCATTTCCCTCGGCTTCTAAATCTGGTGTGACTGTTACGTCCAGTGCCACTGTCAATTGTCCCTTGTTGGCCACTGTCCAGCCCGGTATATCCTCGCTGGTTATTTCGACTTCGTTAGCTTGTAATATTACGGGTTCGCCCTCAATTGACAAATTATATTGCCCTTCTTTTTCCAGCCTCGCGATATCCTCTTGCGTGAATTTCGACAAGGCAGCAGACACAGCTTTCATTTTGGGACCGAGCTTCTTTCCAAGCGCCACAAAATTGGGCTTGATCTTCTTACTGATGAAAGTATTATCCGGATCCAGGTATTGGATCTCCTTCACATTCACCTCCGCCTTCACCAGGTCTTCCACTTTTTGAAGTTGCGATTTCATCGCCGGTTCCAGTACAGGGATCAGCACCTTCTGTAGCGGCTGCCTAACCTTTATATTCACCTTCTTACGAAGTGACAGAATCAACGACGATGCATCCTGCGCCAACTGCATCCTCTCCTCCAGCGACTCATCAATTATCCCTGGTTCTACCACGGGATAATCAACATGGTGGACCGAGGCTTCATTGAAACGCCTTGTAATTGCATTGAGGTTTTGGAACACAGCATCGCTGAAAAATGGAGAAATGGGAGCGATTAACCGGATTACAGTCTCCAGGCACTCATATAACGTCTGGTATGCACATATCTTATCGATCTCATATTCACCCTTCCAGAACCGGCGCCTGCATAATCTAACATACCAGTTGCTTAAATGTTCATCGACGAAGTCTTCTATTACCCTTCCAGCTTGCGTAGGTTCATAATCATCCATGTGCTCATTGACCTTCGCGATCATTGTATTCAAAGACGAAAGTATCCATCGATCGATCTCTGGACGCTCATTTACCGGTACACGTTTCTCCTTAAACGCGAAGCCATCAACGTTCGCATACAGTGCGAAGAATTGATAGGTGTTATATAAAGTACCAAAGAATTTCCGCTGCACCTCTTTTATTCCCTCGAGGTCAAACTTCATATTCTCCCACGGCGATGCATTCGTTACAAGATACCAGCGCGTGGCATCCGCTCCATAGGTCTCGATGGTCTTGAAAGGATCGACCACATTTCCCAGCCGCTTGCTCATTTTATTGCCATTCTTATCGAGCACGAGACCGTTTGATACACAGGTCTTATATGCTACGCTATCGAAAAGCATCGAGGCAATGGCGTGGAGAGTATAGAACCATCCGCGTGTCTGGTCGACTCCTTCGGCAATGAAATCTGCGGGGACGAGCTTTCCACTTCCGCTATCTCCCACTGAAGATGTTCGCCCGGCGGCGTGATATTTAAAGAAATTTTCCGGTGACAGCGGGCCAAATTCATTCGAGCTCGCATCCGGCAACCCCCATTGGGCATATGGCATTGCACCGCTATCGAACCACACGTCGATCAGGTCAGGTACACGCTGCATTGGCTTGCCGGAATCGCTCACCAATATTATGGAGTCCACGAAAGGTTTATGCAGGTCGAGCTTATCTCCATTCAGTTTATTACTATTCTCTGTCTGGAGTTGTTTGTCAGCTTTAGCGGCCTCAGCTCTCAACTCTTCGATAGTACCAATGCATTTCTCCTCACTACCATCATCCGTCTTCCATATCGGTAAAGGTGTTCCCCAGAACCGGCTGCGACTAAGGTTCCAATCCACCATGTTCTCCAGCCAATTTCCAAATCTCCCATCCCCCGTCGACTTCGGCTTCCAGTTGATCGTCTTGTTCAACTCTACCATCCGGTCCTTCACGGCCGTAGTCTTTATGAACCATGCGTCGAGTGGATAGTACAGTACAGGCTTATCCGTTCTCCAGCAATGGGGATAGCTGTGTTCATACTTCTCTACTTTGAATGCCCTGTTCTCCTTCTTCAATTTCACACTGATGTCGACATTCACATCCACATAGTCCTTCTCGTCTTTATAGTTTTTTACATACCTGTTGCTGAACTCACCGAGGCCATCAACGAATTTGCCCTGGCGGTCAACCATCGTGAGGATGCCAATGTTGTATTTTTTTCCAACCCTGAAGTCATCCGCGCCGAAGGCGGGAGCGGTGTGAACGATACCTGTTCCGTCTTCAGTTGTAACAAAATCGCCCAGCAGCACACGAAATGGGATAGCGCCCGGTGTTTCCGCTTCGACGGCTTTGACGGAGTTGGCCTCATAAGGAAGCAACTGCTCATACGTCACACCTTCGACGTCCTTCCCTTTGAAGTCCTTTAGTATACTCCAGGTAGCAATCTTGTTCTTCTGCGTCGATTCGCCTTCGAAAGAAAATCCTTCCTTTATAGACGCGCTATCGACACCAGTCAGATCGAAGTATTTTTCGAGCAATGCCTTCGCCAATATAACATTGACGGAGTTGTGCAAGTAAGGATTCACAGTTCTTACTAATACATAGTCGATGTTTGGACCCACCGTAAGTCCGAGGTTCGAAGGAAGGGTCCATGGCGTAGTCGTCCAGGCAAGGAAAAAAACTTCCTCCGAACCAGCCGCACTAAATAGAAATTCAGATCTCTTTTCTCTTACTGCCTTAAACATGGCAACGGCCGAAGTATCTTTTACATCCTTGTAAGTCCCAGGCTGGTTGAGCTCGTGTGAACTCAGTCCCGTGCCCGCCGCGGGTGAATATGGCTGGATGCTCACGCTCTCATAAAGAAATCCTTTCTTGTATAATTCACTCAATAACCACCAGAGTGTCTCAATATATTCATTCTTGAAAGTGATATAGGGATCATCGAGGTCGACCCAATAACCCATCTTGCGGGTGATGTCGTCCCACTTATCCTTATACCGCAGTACCGCTTCGCGGCATTTGCGGTTATACTCCTCCACTGATATTTTCTTCCCGATGTCCTCTTTTGTAATGCCCAGCTCTTTTTCTACCCCGAGTTCAATGGGAAGTCCGTGTGTGTCCCAACCTCCTTTCCGTTCAACCTGGAACCCCTTCATCGTCTTGTACCGACACACAAGATCCTTGAGCGTGCGCGAGATCACGTGGTGTATGCCTGGCAGGCCATTGGCGCTTGGGGGTCCTTCGTAGAAAACAAACGGTGTGGCGCCTTCCCGGTTGGATATACTTTTCTCAAAGGCCTGTTGTTCAGACCACTTCGTTAGTATCTCCTGCTCGATGGCGGGTAAATTAAGACCGGTAAACTCCCTGTATTTGGCTGCCATAATGCTTTTTCTGCTCGAATTTTGAGGCTGCAAAGGTACGGTGTTAGTTGATTGGTTGATTGAGTTGATTAGGCTGATTAGGTTGAATAGGTTTGAGGATGACACGTCGATTGAAACGCATTCTTTGCGGCTTTGCGAATCTTGGCGGCTTTGCGAGAAACCTTTCCCTCGACTTTGCGTGAAATCTATTTAACCTTTGGCCGCGCACTCCTAATTCTACTCATAGTCTCAATAGTCATCCCCAGGTAGGATGCGATATATTTGAGAGGAATGCGATTGGATAAATGTCCCTGTGTATTGAGAAAATGATGATATCTCTTCGTAGCATTTGGTATGCGTGAGATGAATGCACGCTCTTCCGCATCGCGATAGTAGTGCTCGAGCAATTTGCGACCGACGATGTTCATCTCCATGTGATGGGTGTACAGATATTGAAGGCTCTCGAAATCGGCAACTACGAGGTCGCACTCTTCGATGGCCTGTAGATTCTCCATCGATGGCTGCTGAAGGTTGAATCCTCGTATGGATGCTACAACCTCATTCTCGGCCGTGATCCATGTCGTAATCTCCTTGGTGCCATCCTTGATATATGCACGAATGACTCCCCTACGGATGAAATAGAGATGCCTGGAGACCTCTCCTGCTTTCAGAAGAAAGGTACCACGATCTACTCGTTGAGGATAGGAATGCTGGTTGATGTATTCGATTGCCTCCGGACTGACTGGATGGATGTTTTTTACAAATGTCGCCAACGGTGACTCCTTGCCATCCTTGTGCCATTGATCTGGTATAATCTTGTTCATACAGCTTACTTGCCTTAACTATAAATATAGATCGAAAGTCCGAAAGTCCGAAAGTCCGAAAGACTATTCAATTAGTTTGAATAGTCTTTCGGACTTTCGGACTTTCTCAATTTCGGACTTATTTGGGAGTCGCGAGGAATTCGCGGACGAATCCGCTGATCTTTGAATCAACATCCGTAGCATTCACCCGGCCGGTACTGTATTCCTTAGCGAGTTGAAACAGGTGGTCATGAAGAGGCTTACCGTTAATGGCAGTTTGAAGATTGATCCTTTCGCTCCGATCCAGGATATTATTCCATATTGTTCTTACCCGACCCCAATAATCCTTGTTCTTATCCCAATAAAGTTTAGCAGATGCGCAGTTAGCGTCAGTAATACGCTTGTACACATTCACCCCCTTCTCCTCTACGAGCAACCTATCCTTGCCATTTTCGCGAATGATCTTCTGATTGTCCTGGTCATGTACCCATCCACTGTCGCCAATAACGAGACGGTTTGTTCTCTTCAATATATTGTAATCGTTGCGCACCGAGTATTCCCGCCTTGGCAATGGAGCATCGGTAGTGTTTTGCCAGGATACTTTTCCATCGATCGACATCCAGTCACTTGTACCCTGGTAACGGGGAGCATCGCTGACTTCCCATACACCCTGGGTCCACTGTCCTTTGACACGACTGGCCGGAATTCTTTCCTTCTCCCACACTCGATTCGCAATATATTTCCAGCTAATTGTATCCTCATACCGCCAGTCTTCCCTCCAGTGTTTGATGATCATGGAATCGGTAATCACTAGCAGATGCTGCAATACTAGTTTCCTATCACTTTCTTCCACCACGAAAATTAATTCGGTACCACCATTTATTTCTTCCCTATCATGATACTTATAGTTCGCATCGGGAGAAAAGGTCTCGGCATACTTGAAGGTCACGTCGAAGCATCCACAAAGCTGCTTGATATATTGCTTGTCGCTCAGTTGGGCATTGCCTGTCATCATCATCATCGTCAGTGTTGCCATTCCCAGGAATCGTCTCATTGTTTCTTTTTTTACAAAAAAACGACATTGGGTGGCGGAAGGCTTACGCAATCGGCAAAAGGAACTTACGGGAAACGAAAAAGCATTCCTTTTGAGAATGCTCTTCTTAAGGAATCGGGAATTGGGAATCGGGAATTGGGCTGCACGAATCGTATAGACACTTCGATCGCAAGCCCAATTCCTGATTCCCGATTCCCAATTCCCGATTCAACTTCCTATCTAACCGCGTTTGAGCAACACCGACTCATACGCCGGGTATCCGCGCTCATTATTTTGAGTAAGGGAAGTAAACCGGACTTTGTAGACATTATTGTCACCGTCCTTAATGATGTAGTACCTATCAGTCCGTACAGCCGGTGCCGAAGTAGGACCTCCGCCCGAGCGCCAGTCGGCTCCAATGGATACCTGTGAACTGGTGAATGTAGCTGTAGCGATATCGGCTTCCCCGAAATCGGCAAATGCTTTTGTCGCCACCAACACTTTTGCCACCTGGACATTCCTGTTTTGAACAATGATGTCCTGGAAGAGATAAGGTACTTCTCCCGTTCCAAAATTAGTGACATTGGAAAAATAAGTCCACGCGAGATCCCATTTCTTCTTCATTGGCTCTACATTCAATACTCCTGTTTCGAAGGAGACGTATTTGAAGAAATAGGCATTATCTTTCGGAATATCGATTGAAGTAAAAGTCGTGGACCCAATATCTGCATGCTGAAGCGTATAGCCTCCGCTTGCATTGCGAATGATACGAACCTTCTTCCATCCCCTTGCAGGCGCTGACGAACCCGTACCAATACCACGGTTAACGATGTATACTTTGTTGTCTCCTGCGTTGGAAGCAATGGATGAGATGGCAGTCTTCGTCAGGTCGCCATTCGGGTAATCTATGTATGGAAGCGAAATTGTCGTGGGGCTAAATTGGTTGAAAGAGACCTCGGTTGCAAACCCGATAGTATCTGCGGCAGTCACCTGGGCGAGGTCGGTCTTATTGACTTGCTTGGCCATCATCGCAGATGAAGAGTTTATTATCACTCTATAATCCTCAGCACCAGAATAAAATCCGAGATCCCAGTTGCTTCTCAACACAGGCGTCTGTCGGTTGGCACTAAGATCGATAAATACTTTATTGGGATATGCAGCCCCTCCCCCATTAACGACGATCGCAGAGGAAGTAGCTACCAGTTCCTTAAAACTTAATGTGAGTTGTTTCGTAGCCCCGATGAACACTGGGGAAGCGGAGCTATAAATATGGAATACAACTTTCTCGTCGCCATCGAACAGCGCACCCGGGGTTTTCGTAAGTGTAAATGAGGCCTCATTGTTTCCCGAAGGGATGGTGAGGTTTATATTTCCCCCGACATTCGCAGGACTTGTAGTGAATTCTGCACCATAAGCTATATCCTGCAAGTCAGTCTTGACTACGACTGCTACATCCCTATCCGTACTCCTGACTAGCTTTAGTTTTATTGTAATGCTATTGGTGGCTTCCTCGAGTCCTTGCGCCGCTACTTCAAAATTAACGAGGTTGTCGGCCAGCGAGATTTCATCTCTTTTTCTGCAGGCTGTCACCATCAGCAGAAGGGCACAACTTAGTATAAGTCCATTCCTTAATTGTTGTTTCATCTCTTTCCTGAAAGTTTATGTGTGTATTGGAATAAATCCTTGTTGACGCTACTTTGCTCAACTTTGTTTATTATTTTTTCTTTTCCCAGTTGAATACTAGTCCCGCAAAGAATGAGCGTCCATAAGCAATGTTAGCTGTCCCGTCTACGGTGTGTACTCCGCTACCCGCTACCGAACTACGGATCCTGTCGACGTCAAACAAATTGCGTACGCCGGCATTCAATAATACCATCTTGTGCAATCGCTGGTTCACGGTAAAGTCCGCCATGTGATATGCATTCATTTCGGTGAGTACTATCTGCTGGCTGCTGTTAACTGCGTAACGTGGCTTCTTGCCAGTCAATTTGTAAAACAGGTTTACATCGAGGCCGATCTTAGAAAATGTATAACCCATGTTGGCATTTACTTCGGGCGACCATTGCAGTTCCGGTAATTCTTTATCATCGAGAGAATAGGAATTGAAGAATCCTGTATAAGAAGCGCCGAGCGCGACATTCCATTTCTTATGGATGGCACTGCCCGTAAGGTTAACGCCCCTTGTCTTGCTCTTAGCCACATTTACCAGGATCGCTTTCCTGGTGTTGTTAGGATCATATACATAGTCGATGAGGTTGTCGACGTCGTTGTAGAACACACTAATAGCTGTAGTGAACGCAATTGGCTTCGTGGTAGTCGGCTTCCATGTCAATGATCCAGTGACGCTGTTTGACTGCTCCGCTTTCAGATCGGGGTTTCCGTAAATGTCGTGGTTGGTATCATGAAAATCGAAGTATAGCTCTCTAAGTGAAGGCGACCTGAAGCCCTTGGCATATGCCGCCCTAAGATCAAGGCTTGGCGAAAGCGCCCATTTGGCATTGATCGAAGGGATGATGGGAGGTGCGTTGTATACAGAATTGCGGATTACCCTGATACCCGGCCTGATGTTCAGCTTTGACGATGGAGTAATCTCCGAGGTAAGGAAGAATGCGAAATCACTAATGGAATTTTTACCAGCCTTCAGACGTTGTCCTTCACCATTCTCCAGGTTGATATCGATTCCCGGTTGAAATGACACGATCGTCGAGAGCCTGTATAAGGCCGTCCCACGAAAAGTGAATCCATTGAATTCATCCAGGGATTGTTCACTTGCGGGGGCCAGGCTCACTCGACCAGTATGTTTACTGATGGTGGTAGAATAGACCTGCCTGCTATAACTAGTGTACGCCGCTTGCGCCTGTACAGAAAGATTGGAATTGAAGAAGTACGAGGCCTGCAACTGCTGCATCAGTCGATTCGTAAGATATTCTTCATCGAATGCGAGAGTATCGGCGGCAGGCTGGTAGTCGTTGACGAAATTCCCTGGATTGGTGATGATTTCGTCCAACCCATCGAAGCGATATCGAATGTTGAATTTTCCATGCGTATAACCGATAAATCCATTGGCTAATCGTTGATCCTTCTTATGCCAAACGAGTTCGCGCGCTATGGCCGTGTCCTTCCATCCTCCGAAATAGTTATGACCGAATCCACCTCCAATCTCCCAGCGTTTGTTGCGCCAACTCAACCCAGCATATTGATTATGGATGCCCTGCTTGATACCATATTCGTTACCGACTGTCTCTTCATGTATGCGGGCGTTCACATTCCATTTTTTTGAACCGCCTTTCTTAGTAATGATATTGATGACACCTGCCAGGGCATCGGCTCCGTAGATGACGGACATAGGACCTTCCACAATTTCGATGCGTTCTATTGAATTGATGTCGATCTGGTTGATGTTAATCTCATTCGAAGTCCCCTGCCTTCCAGTCATTGGCATGCCATCGACAAGGATCTTTACATTCTGACCTTTCAATCCCATCATGGTGATATCGGATCCTCCTGTAGCCAGGTCCTGGGAAAAACGAATATTCAATTCGTTGTTCAATACATCCTGGAGTTTGGTGGCTGCCTGTTTCTGTATTCTTTCTTTACTGATTGTTCTTACCTGGTAGACGGAGTTCTTAATGGACTGCGGTTTATATTGTCCTGTTACCACTACTTCGTTCAATTCACGGGAGCGGCTAGTATCTTCCTGGGCAAGAATATTGGTGGAGGTGAGCACAAATACTGTGATCGCTAATAAAATCTTCATACTTAGTTCGATTGCGGATGCAAAGGTTTGTTGGTAAAGACTATTATTCATCATGTAACTGTCAATAAAGAGTGAAGTGGGAAGTTTGACAAATGAATGACAAGTAATCGCGGATGAATTGGGTGTTCGGCCCCTCGCCCTCGCTCTGTTTCTGTTTTCTGTTTCTGTTCCTGTTTCTATTGTCTGTTTCTTATTCGAGAAGCAGGCCAAGAAAGAGAAACAGGAACAGGAACAGAAAACAGAAACAGGAACAGAAAACAGAAACAGGAACGAGAAACAGAGCGGGAGCGAGGGGGCTAAGTTCAAACCCCCTTTACAACTTTGCAGTCACACTTAAGAAAAATGACCGCCCATCACCAGGCATAGCACCCGGCCCTGGATACCCACCCGCACGGCGAGTGAAATAACGCTCGTTAGCCAGGTTATTGATGCCGGCCTTGAGATGTAGGTTTTTCGATATCTTATAAGTTGCGCTTAAATCAATAATTGTATAATCGGGAATCAATCCATTCTGTGCGTTGGTAGTAGGTGTTGCAGTATTGTTCGCATCGCTATAGGTATCGCCGACGCGGCTCAGTTGACCTGTCAATAGGAAGGATTTATATCCTGCTGATACACCACCACGGAAAATATTCCTGGGTGCATTCTCTACTCTTTTTCCCTTTGTTGCTGCATCCTTGTGATCTCCAGAATAAGTCGCATTCGTGAATCCATAAGAGCCAAAAACGATCAGGTCTGCTACTTTGTTCTTTGAAAATGCGCGCACGGGATTAAATTCAACATACCCTTCAAATCCTTTACTCGTGCTGTTGCCGACATTTGTGATGAGCCGGTAGCCAGGACTTCCCGCTACGGTGATGGTGCCAATGCGATCATTATATTGGAGATAATAACCACTAACATCGAATTGGAGGTAGTCCTTTATTTTTCCCCTATAGCCCAGGTCGAAATTGTATCCTTTCGCATCTTTCAAATCATTATCTACAACATCAGTCGTAGGAGGAGCCTGGAGGTTAGCAAATTGTATCGGACGGTAAGCCTGGGAGAAGTTCGCATAAAATTCCGTCGTAGTCGTCAGATGATATTCAGCACCTATCCCGGCGAGGATGAAGCTTCGGCTTCTCGAAATGTCTTGCAACAGGATTGCCGTGCCGCCGCTATTATAGCCATTGCGACCTGATACCGAACCTTCGAGCCACTCGTAACGTATGCCCGGCACAACGAGAAACTTCTCGCTGATGCGGAAGATGTTCTCTACGAACACGGCCGCGTTATTTGAGCGGAAAGAGATGTCCCTTGGGTACTCCCCGATAACCGCCATATCAAACTCGGTTCCAGTGGTTCCTTTACCATCTGCTTTCCTATGTGTAGTGCCCGTGTATAACCGTATTCCCGCTGAAAGGGTGTTGTTCATCGACCCGAGTTTGTAATCTGTAAGAACCCGCGTTTCCATACCATAGTTCCTGTATTTGTCAATGTTCAATACGCGGTTGTTATACTGACCCGTAGCCGCATTGATGCTATCCTTCACGAGAATCGATTGTAGGAAGCCTACACTAGCGCGATCCCCGATAGTTGCAAAGAACTTGGTATTTAACCTTGCCTTGTCACTGAACTTATAGTTGAGAATTAATGCGGGGGTGGTCCATTTGATATCAAACCAGTTGCGGCTACGAATGCTCGACTGGGCATCGGTTTCTATCATGGCGTCAGACAAACCACCTGGCTGCTGGCTTCGGATATGCGAATGCATCAACTCTGCCGTGATGGAAAATCGAGGTGTGACTAAGTACGTCGCGGTACCGTAACCCGCATTGGTTGAATACCTGCTATTTTGCCTCCATCCATCTCCATTGCGATGATCGAAGAACGAGTAGTAATGGAATTTCGAAGTCTTTCCCCCAATGGCACTGTACGTATTGAACAGCCCGTTGCTTCCTACAGTCTGCTGTGTCTCGAATTCAAATCTCTTACTGATCTCGCTTCCATTGCGCAAAATATAATTCACGAGTCCTCCGAATTGCGGACCATATTGCAACGACCCCTGTCCACGCACCACTTCTATCCTTTGCACCGCCTGGAGTTGTGGGTTGTAATATGCCTCCGGATAACCGAAGGGATCCGCCGCGATATCATAACCGTTTTGGCGAATATTGAATTCCCAACTACGATTAGGGCTCAACCCTCTCGCCGCGATTCCTATTTGGATACCGCTTGGGTCGCTCTCCCAAATATGGATGCCGGGAATCTTTGCCATCACCTGGCGCATCGTATTCGTGACGACATTTCCCTGTACATTATCCAAAACAATGAGGGCATTCTTCTTTCCCGCATAGATAGAAGTTCCTACCACCTCAGGCATCTGCTGGATGTCGCTCTTACTATGCCGGCCAACTACCGTAATATCCGGGAGATATTTGTGAACGGGCTTCGTCGAATCATCATGAAAAGTTCCGGATGGTTGTTGAGCCGTCGCTATGAATCCAAGTACAAGTCCGGCCGTGAGCACAATTCCTTTTCTGAACATACATTCTATTTAGGCTGCAAAATTGGTCCGATGCAACGTAGAAAACCTTACGAAATGGGAAAAAGGAGTTACGCGAAGCGAAAAACGAACTGAGGCGTTTAAAGGTTTAATAGTTTAAGGGTTTAATAGTTCTGGTATCAGTTGCTTTCAATATAGTATTGCAACTTTCTGAAACCAGAACCATTAAACCCTTAAACTATTAAACATTTAAACTATTAGGAAATCTCGTAATAAACACGTTATTCGACGATGACAATCCCCTTCGCCGTAACCCGAATTTCCTTTTCAGGTTTCGTGATAGCGGCGATTTCTTCTTTGGATTTCTTCGCGTCTTCTGCATAGTGCTGCAGTTCGGCAACCGAAGTTGTCTTCATTTTCATTTCGCCATCGATGATGACGGTCTTGCCTTTGGCGGATAGTGGGAGAAAGAAACCATAATCCTTCATCTTCACCATGGCCGTGGTGCTGTCATTGACCTGCAGTTTGAGCCAGCAGCCTTTCTTGGGACATACCTCCACAATCTTAGCCTTGATTTTTGTGTCTACCGTGCCGGCATCGCCAAGTTTGGCGGCTGCGTCAGAGATATTCACGGCGCCTTCAGTAGCTACCTTTTCGCCATACCATTCTCCTGGCTTAGCATCGCCAGACGGGGGTTGAGCATTCAGGGAGAAAGCTGTAGCAAGGATCAAAAGACTCAGGACTGTTTTTTTCATACTTCTTCTTTAGAGGTTGATGAGGGCCGACAAAGATAATTTTTCTTTCACCAATTCCCTACTCAGGAAGCGTTGGCTTTTGGAATTCAAGCGGCTCAGGCGATATCGCATTCAGAAATGCAAGCAGGTCAAGCCTTTCCCTAGCTGACAGTCGCAGTTTCCGGAGCAATTTATCTTGCCCTGCGGAGCCCGAAGGGGAAGAATAGGCCATTATCAGCTTCCACATTTCCGAATGCTTTCCATCATGCATCCACGGCCCGGTCCGCATTACATTCCTGAGTGATGGGGTTTTAAACTTTCCCCTGTCCTCCTCTTGATGAGTCACCTGGTAAAGTCCCGGGTCAATACCCGCCTGACCATTATTATGAAAACTATTATCAGAAAAAACGGGTCCATTATGACAGTTAATACACCTCGCTTTTGTCCGAAACAGGTGAAGTCCCTTGATCTCACTATCAGATAACGCACTGCTCATGCCGGATAGAAACTGATCGAACCTGCTCGGGCGACTGGTGATGGTCATCTCAAATGCCGCGATGGCCTTCGCTATTCTGTCCGGGTCGATAGACGCATCGCCGAATGCAGAGTCGAACAATGGGGTATACCCTTCGACCTTTCTAAGGTTCCTGGGCAATTGCGCCATATCGTTATGCATCTCGCTCTCGCTGTTGATGGGAGCAAATACCTGGTCTTCGAGACTATGGCTCCTACCGTCCCAGAATAATTTCTTGTAAAACCACACATTCTGCAACGATGGCGAGTTGCGTTTACTCACCTGGCCCGCATGCCCAAGCGACTTATCCCTACCATCTGTCCATGAAAGTTCTGGTTGGTGGCAACTACCACATGAGATCTTGCCGGAACCACTAAGGCGTGGATCGAAGAATAATGTCTTTCCTAATTGAACCAGGTGAGTCTCCGCTTTTGTTCGCGGAAGAAACGGTGGTGGGGGAAGCGGCCCAAGCTCTTGCCAGTTCACATCCTTGTCTACATTAGGCTTTGGCCACTGTGAAGGGTCGCGTGAATAAATCTCGCGCAATTTTCCAGGCTTCGTGAAGGAGTGGAAGGAGACAAGGGAAAGGGTGAGGATGAGGATGGTGATGCATTTGCGCATAGGTAAAATTAGTTGGTTGGGTGTTACCTCGCTCTCGCCCTGTTCCTGTTTCTGTTCCTGTTCCTGTTTCTCTCCCTCGCTCCCGCTCTGTTTCTCGCTCTAAGTTTTAAGAAAGATCGTTAGAAGAGGAACAGAAACAGGAACAGAAACAGGAACAGGATCAGGAACAGAGCGAGAAACAGAGCGAGAGCGAGGGCATCCTAACCCACCCACCTTATCTTTTCAGCAATCCCCTCCCTCTTTCCTCCTACTGACGGCACAGCAACATGGCCGATATAGAAAAACCCCAAAAGCTTATCATTCTCACCGAGACCGAAGAAAGGCTTGGCCTTCTCACGATAGGTAACACCGCCGGTAGTCCAATAACCCCCAAGACCATAAGCAGTGAGCGATAAGTATATGTTCTGAACGGCACAGGAAACAGCCGCTATGTCCTCCACTTCCGGGATGTTCTTATTGGCGCTTCTCTTCATTCCGATGGCAATGACATGAGACGCCTTTAACGGCTGTTGTTGCAACTTGATATAGGTCGCTTCTTTGAAATTATCGGGTGTCGTCTCCTTATACAACTCCGCCTGGAAGTCGGCGAGTTCTTTCAACCCATCTCCACTGAACACAGTGAATTGCCACGGCTCTTCCTTTCCATGATTCGGCGCCCAGGTGGCATTGGTCATGATCTCCTCGATAATCTCCTGGTCTACTTTCTTTCCCGCAACAAACTGATCGGGGAATACGGATCGCCGTGACCTGGCGAGTTGATTGAAAATTTCAGCATTATTCATTTTATAACAATTATTTTTTTACAAAACTAAACGCTGCGTTGTTAAGGTAAAGAGGTATTTATTCTACCTTTCCAATCAATAATTTTATATATGTTATCTAAAACCATTCAGGATGCCTTAAATAAGCAGGTACAGATGGAAGCCGAATCATCCCAGGCTTACCTTGCTATGGCATCATGGGCAGAGATTCAACCGGGTCTCCAGGGAGTTACGGAATTCTTCTACAAACAATCAGACGAAGAAAGGGTTCACATGTTGAAGTTGATCCGCTTTATCAATGAGCGAGGCGGATTCGCCATGATCCCTGCATTGGAACAGCCCCTGTTGACATTCCAGTCGATCATCCGCGTGTTCGAAGAGTTTCTCAAACACGAATTGAAAGTCAGCGATAGCATCAACGATCTCGTGCACCTGTCTCTCACGGAAAAGGACTATGCTACTCACAATTTCCTGCAATGGTACGTGAACGAGCAGATGGAGGAAGAGCGTGTAGCCCGAACACTGAATGATAAACTCGAGATGATCGGCGATGACAAGAGCGGTATGTATCTCTTTGATCGCGATATCCTCAATTACCCAGGAGTTGCCGAGAAAAAATAGGGTTTCACGCAAAGACGCTAAGGTTCGCAAAGACGCAAAGAAATTCTCGAGAGGGAAATTCATCAATGCTTCGCGAAGATTTCTGCCAATAAATGAAACCCCTCGCGTCTTTTCGAAACTTTGCGTCTTCGCGTGAAATCTACCTGAATAGCAATTCGCAAGGCTTCAACCCTGTGTGCTTTTTGAATGCAGTGGAGAAGTGGGAGATGGATGAATAGCCGAGCAGCATAGATACATCGGTCACGCTTAGGCCTTTCTCATAAAGAAGATAACGCGCGTGTTCCATTCGCTGGCCCTGGTAGAAGTCGAAGATGGTGGTGCCGAACATTTCCTTGAATCCTTTCTTCAGATAACATTCGTTGATGGCCACCTTCCTGCTCAATTCTTTGATGGTGATGGGCTCACCAATATGCTGAATCAGCACTTCTCTTGCCTTTATAATCTTGTCCCTGTCAGCCTCGTTGGCCAGGAACTTACAATTAATGGTATCAACTTCCTTCTCCCCGATCATGCAATCCATGCTATAGAGCAGCAACATCTGCATCTGGGCATTGATATAAATATTCTCGAGGCTATCGCTATACTCGTGATTCAACAAGGCTTCGACCACCATCCTTGTCTTCCCACATAACGGAAGGATCTTGGTGAATGAAGACTGCTTTCGGAAGTTGAGGATGTCTTCTCCTAGCGTATCGTTGGTACTTCTTGGTCTCACAAATTGTGAGAGATGTGCCGGTGAAAAACGGAAGCTTAGAACGTCGATGCTGTCGACCTTGTCGGTACAGTTTTTCGACAATCCCGCCTTGCACATGTTGCAGGAAGAGGCTTTTTCCTTACAATAGATGTTACCCGCTACGCAAAACCTGAGTTCGAGGTAATTCTCCCTTGGCTCGCTTTTCTCATAGTGATAGACCATCATGCCAACATCGTCCATGCTGCCCGGTGCGGAGCTTTGGTATCGGCTGATATTGTACTGGACCGAGCCTGGCATTTGCTGCTCGCGCTCCTGCAACAGGATTAATTGTTCCTGCATGGGAGCTTGCCTGTAAGCGAGGGTCAATATATCAGGAGGCGTATGCATGAGGACTGCAAATTTACAGGCGCATGGCTGATTTTCAACTGCCAAAGGATATAAAACTTCTAAAGCCTGAGTTTTAACACCCTATGCGTAAAAAAAATCACAGTTTTGGCCGTAACAATTACCTTTGCAGGTCTCCGCCTGAGGCGGAGATTTTTGTAAATACTTCATGATACATCCGCACACATATATTCATCCTAATGCCAAGCTTGCCACGAATGTAAAAGTTGATCCGTTCACCGTTATTCACCAGGATGTAGAGATTGGTGACGGCACGTGGGTAGGATCGAATGTGACCATCATGGAAGGCGCACGCATCGGCAAAAACTGCCGAATATTTCCAGGAGCTGTTATTGCCGCTATTCCCCAGGACTTGAAGTTCCAGGGCGAATACTCACAGGTAGTCATAGGTGACAACACCACAATTCGTGAGTTCGTAACTGTGAACCGTGGCACCAAAGACAAGGAGAAGACAGTCGTAGGTAAGAACTGCCTGATAATGGCATATTGCCACCTTGCGCACGATTGTTTCGTGGGCGACAACGTGATCATGAGCAATAACACCCAGATCGCAGGTCACGTGGTTATCGACGACTGGGCGATCCTAGGTGGCATGTGTGCGATTCACCAGTTTGTACATATTGGACAGCATGCAATGCTGAGTGGCGGGTCATTAGTTGGTAAGGATGTGCCTCCGTATATCAAGGGCGCCCGCAATCCTATTTCTTACGCGGGCGTAAATTCTATTGGATTAAAAAGACGAGGCTTCAGCGTAGAGAAGATCAATCATATTTTAGAAATATACAGGGTGATCTATGGCAAAGGCTTAAATATCTCCCAAGCTGTTGAATACCTCGAAGAAGAATTCGCTGCCAGCGATGAAAGAGATGAGATCGTCCAGTTTATCAGGGCTTCGCGCCGTGGCATCATAAAACGCTTCACCAAAGGCAATGGCGATGACGATCTCCCTATCTGATGCAGGAAAACGGTTCAATCGTGAATGGATATTCCGCCATTTAACTTACAATTTTGAAAAAGGAGGCACCTATGCGATTACCGGTCCCAATGGATCAGGTAAGAGCACTCTGCTGCAAGTGATAGCCGGATCGATGCATACGAATGAAGGCATTGTTCATTGGGCAGGTGGCAATACTCAATTGGCAATTGGCAATAGGCAATGGGCAATGGCCAATAGGCAATTGCCAATTGCCAATAGTCACGTTTCGCCTAAGGATAAGAAATGGACAATAAGCAATGGGCACATGACGATGGTCGATTCGTCGGTCAATCAGGCTTCATTGGCAGTTGGCGATTGGCAATTAAATAGTGAACGGGTGTTTAGATGGATTTCGATAGGCGCGCCATATATGGAGGTAGTTGAGGAAATGACATTGACGGAGTTCCTGAATTTTCATCATGGGTTTAAACCATTTTTAAATGGGCTTACGACGAGTTCGATCATAGCAATACTCGGATTGGAGAAGGCGGCGAATAAGCAGATCCGGTATTATTCATCCGGGATGAAGCAACGGGTGAAACTTGGCCAGGCTATTTTCTCGGATACGCCCGTGATCCTTCTGGATGAACCCTGTACAAACCTGGATGCGGCAGGCATTGAGCTCTATCACCGCATGGTCAGCGAGTATTGCAGCGGAAGGCTGGTAATTGTAAGCAGCAATGACAAGGTAGAATACCGATTCTGCCAACACCAATTGAGCATCTCCGAATACAAACAATAATCGTCTTTTATACGAGCGGCAAATGAAGGGTGTGCCGATTGAGTAATTTAATAGGGTGAAGAGTCATGAACCTACTACTCAGTTTACTCTTTGGAGAAGCGACCATCTCCTCAATATCGATTTCGCCAGTTACAATCTCGTCCGCCACAGTTTTTCGAGGCATTTTCATGATCACTATGTCGTCGAGTTTGTACTTAGCGGCATAGATAATTTCTATTGCAGCGGTAGAAATTATACTGCCTATAATGATCAGCTTGTTTTGATCAACCCCGGAGAAGTGCATACGGGAAGCACTCTTGCCGACATGCCGCTTCGATATCTCAGTCTCTATCCCGACCAGGATGCTATCGACCGCATTGCCTCATTATTACATCTTCCGATCGCACACGATTTTCATTTTCGGGATCACGTCGTTCATCAACCGGGTTTGTCTGCTAAATTCCTAAGATTGTTCGTGACATTGGAAACAAAAGGCGATCCGCTGGAACAAGAGGAGATATTCTTCGACTGCATGAACTCCCTTCTACAATCCACATCGCGTATCAACAAGGTGCCGAAGGAAGCACCGGGTAGTGATACCAGAGTCAACCGACTGATCGAATTCATCCGCGCAAATTTTCGAGATGAAATCTCCCTCCAGCAAATGAGCGAGTTGGTAAATCTCAATGCTTTTCACCTGGTGAGATTATTCAAGAAGAAGGTGGGGGTGTCGCCCTACGATTACCTCCTGATCCTGCGCGCAGAGTATGCGAAGAAACTTTTACGCCAGGGATACAAAGTCCATGATGCGGCGAGCCTTGCAGGGTTTTACGACACCAGTCACCTCAACCGGTCACTCCGTAAAATTGCCGCTACGTCACCAAAATCATTCCTTTCATCTAAAAGTCAATTTCGTACAAAGTTTAACGATTGAATAAGCCTTGCTTTGTTTAAAAATCAGGCCATGACAAAGCAAATTGTGCCCCTCCTTTCCCTACTCCTTATCTGCGCATGCGGTAGCACCCAGGATAACTATAAAGAGATAACTCTACCGGACCTCATGCGAAAGAAACAACACGGCGGCAAGGACATGGTCATCGTAGATGTAAGGTCAAACGGCGAATATTATGACTCCGCTTCCCGGTTCAGGCAATCCAATATAGGCCGCATTAAAGATGCCATACATATCGAATTAAGAGAGCTTCAGCAAAACCCCGAGGCTTTAAAGAAACTCGAACCATACAAAGACAAAGAGATATACCTCATCTGTTCGCATAGCTATCGTAGCCGGGCGGCCTCGAACATCCTGCTGAAGAATGGATTTACCAATGTAAGTAATGTACAGGGTGGCATGACGGAATGGTATCGCCGATACGATGATTTGACCCCATTCCGCGAGGCGTACCTCGAAAGTTCCGTTACCTATCGCAATCTCTCACCCAACGAATTGTTCGATCAACTTTCTACAAATAAGAACATCCTGCTCCTCGGCATTCGTAACACGCCGCGATTCTTCTACGATACAGCAACCATCCGGTTCTACACATACTATCCTTTGCCGGCTAAGACTGTGATGTTCGATTACGCCGATTCACTCCTTGTGTTGCAGGAGGTACAAAAGGTGAAGGACAGGCCGGTTGTGTTATTCAATCTTGTTAACAATGGAGCGGCCGAATTAGCACATTGGCTTGCGAATAAAGGCGTGAAAGACGTGTCATACCTTGTCGGCGGGCCTAACCTGTTTTATGAGACCGTGGCCAACAGGGTGCAGCCAGCGCTGACCAATAAATATTTCAAGAAACAAACTGAGGTCGAATTTCTTACCGCCCTCAACTATTGCGCGAAAAAAGATAAAAAGTCGGTGGTCCTTGTCGACCTGAGACATGACACCTTATTCAACAAGGTTAACGATGGAGTGAAGCACGATTTCAAACATCTCAAGAATGCGGAAAACTTCTTTGTTGGAAAAGGCGAGGGGATGTTTGAAAAACAGTTTACTGACAAGCGTAAAGAGTACACACTATATTCTGAGAATGGCATCGAAGGGCTCGAACTCGCAGATGCCCTTTCCAGGAAAGGATATAAAATCAGCTACCTGGTGGGAGGAACGGGACGCTGGGAATGGTATATGAATAATGTGGAGCTATTTGGGTGTAATGATATGCTGATCAAGTGAGTGGTGAGTGGTGAGTAGTGAGTGGTGAATTGTGAGTGGATTCTGAATTTCGACCCTGCTAAGAGGTTTTCATAAACAAAGTATTTTCAAATTGCGGAGAGCCACTCACCACTCACCATTCACCACTCACTCACCGCTGACTCGCAATCAACAGATTCAGGTCGGTGAACTTAAGATCAAACCTTTCACTCAGATAGAAATTGGTAAGAGCACCTTTGAAGAGATAGATGCCACTTCTAAGGTGTACCTGGTGCCATACGAGTCTTTCGAAGCCACCCTCTTCACCCGCCTCAAGCAACAGAGGCATCAGCACATTACTGATTGCCTGTGATGCGGTACGCGCAAAGCCCGATGGTATGTTGGGAACGCAATAGTGAATGACGCCATATTTCAGGAAGATGGGATGCTCATGACTAGTGATCTCCGATGTTTCAAAACAACCGCCGCGATCGATGCTCACATCGATGATGACGGACCCCGGTCGCATATTACTGACCATCTCCTCGGTTACCACCATTGGTGTACGACCAGTCTCTGAAGCAAGCGCACCCACTGCGACCTCGCAGGTCTTTAATTGCTTGGCAATCATTCTTGGCTCCATCACGGAAGTCCATAGTCGATGACCAATATTATTCTGCAATCTCTTTAGCCTATACACACTGTTATCGAAGACTTTTACGGATGCGCCAAGCGCGAGCGCCGCACGTGCGGCATACTCGCCGACGATGCCGGCACCGATAATAATTACTTTAGTTGGCGCGATACCGGAGATACCTCCAAGCAGGACGCCTTTGCCGTGATTGGCGGAGCTCAAGTACTGCGCGGCTATCAGCATGACCGCACTTCCGGCGATCTCGCTCATGCTTCGAACGATGGGATAGGAGTCACTATCGTCTTTCAGATTCTCGAAAGAGATCGCGGTGATCTTCTTATCCATCATTTTTTCGAGTAGGTCGGCCTTCAAAACAGAAAGATGTATGGGCGAAATGATCACCTGGCTAACCTGTAATAATGGAATATCTTCTTCTATGATTGGGGCACTCTTCACCAATACCGGCGCCTTGAATACATCGGCTCGGTCGTAAACTATCTTAGCCCCCGCTTCACTGTAGTCTTTGTCCCTGAAATGCGACGCTTCACCGGCATTATGTTCGATTACTACGCTATGGCCATTGCTGACGAGCACGCTCACTGCATCGGGGGTAAGGGCGATACGATTTTCCTGGAATGCGATCTCTTTGGGTATCCCAATCATCATTCCCTGTGCCTTGGGCTTAATGTCCAGCGTTTCCTCAAGGGTCTCGTAGCTAAAGGAGGTACTAATTTTAGGCTTTTGCTGGCTCATGCAGAGTTCAAGGTTTAATATTTGCCAGCTTGCTGGGAGTGCAATGACAGTCGACGCATCTTGTTGTCCGTTTGCCGGGCAACTCGGGAGCGCAGTTGGGCCTCTGACTGCTGGTCGTCAAATTTAGCTATTTATCCCCTACCCACAACCTGCGATTATCAGAATCTATGACCTCGATATACAAATGCGCCGTATTTCCGGGAAAAATACCCGGGGCTTTCTCTGGCCATTCCACGAGACAAACATCACCACTATATAGGCAATCTTCAAGACCCGCCTGGATCGCCTCATCCTCATCTTTCAGGCGGTATAGATCCAGGTGGTAGATTTTCTTTATTTCCCCACCCTCGGTATAGTTGTATTGATTGATGAGGGAAAAAGTAGGGCTACCCACGGTGTCCTTCACTCCCTTCGCCTCGCACAACGCATGAATGAATGTTGTCTTACCTGCTCCCATAAGTCCATGAAAGGCGAATACGCTTGAATCGTTCTGTAATTTCCAAAACCGGGTTGCAATTTCACCGATGTTATTCAACGAAAACTGAAATTCCATTTGCCAAAATTAGTAGGAATAGCAACCATGTTGCCAAGATATTGTTACTATTAAACAAGTCCCCTGCCTGTGTTATTTAACTTTGCAGGCAGGTGAAAGCAGGTGCAAGAATATCCTGTGAAATAAAAAACTACGTTCTGGTCATATGGCCAATAGCAATATGGAAAAGATTCAATGGAAAGTACAGGGAATGGATTGCACGAATTGTGCTCTCACCATTCGCCGTTACCTCGAGAAGAAAGGCATGAAGGAGGTGAAGGTGAATTTTGGCACGGGAGACGTCGCTTTTGAGATGAAGGAAGACAATCATGCGGATGAATTGGCCACGGGCATTCAGGAACTCGGCTATACGGTCGAAGGCGCCGCGGCACCAAGTGGTACCCCGTCCAAACCGTTGCTCTCCACTCACATTCAGCGATTCTGGTTTTGTCTTCCTTTTACGGCGCTCCTGATGTTGCACATGATTCCGGGAACGGGTCATATTCATTGGCTGATGAATCCCTGGGTGCAATTGGGCCTGTCGCTTCCGGTGTTCGTCGTAGGAATGAGCTTCTTCGGGAAGAGTGCATGGAAAAGCCTGCGAAACGGCATACCTAATATGAATGTGTTGATCGCCGTAGGTGCCACCGCATCTTTCGTCTATAGCCTGTATGGCACACTCACGGGACAGGCGGCTAATTACATGTTCTACGAGACCACAGCCACGATCATCACGCTGGTGTTTCTTGGCAATTACCTGGAAGATGCTTCGGTCCACTCCACGCAGAAAGCTTTACATAAACTCGCCCGTTCACAGAAGGTGATGGCTAATATGATCGCTTTTGATGATCAATACCAGGAACAAATATTCCCTGTAGAAAACACCGCACTAAAAAACGGGGACCTGATACTTATCAAGTCGGGAGAACAGGTACCAGCAGATTGCAAAATATTGTGGGGAGATGTACATGTTAATGAATCGCTGCTGACAGGTGAGAGTGTGCCCTTGCATAAAGTGAGCAAGGACAAATTGATTGGTGGCAGTATCATCCAGGATGGAACAGTGAGGGCTCAAGTGACAGCAGTAGGTAATGATACTGTATTGTCGGGCATCATCAACCTTGTGAAGCAAGCACAGGGAGAGAAGCCCCCAGTGCAGTTGTTGGCGGACCGGATCAGCGCCATTTTCGTACCGGTGGTACTTGTTATAGCCGCATTGACATTAGTGGTAAACTGGATCGTCCTCGAAAACTTTACAGACGCATTAATGCGAAGCATTGCCGTACTCGTGATAGCCTGTCCTTGCGCCATGGGTCTGGCAACGCCGGCGGCAATTGCAGTGGGACTCGGCAGAGGTGCGAGGAGTGGAATACTGTTTCGGAATGCAACAAGTCTTGAACTGTTTAAGGATATTAAGCAGGTTGTATTCGACAAGACGGGCACATTGACCACCGGTCGTTTCGACATAAGCAACTGGGAGATCATAGACAAGAATATTTCAGGAGATGAATTCAAGCGCATCGTTTATTCACTCGAGAAGTATTCCAACCACCCCATTGCGGCAAGCATCAATTTGCAATGGAAGAGCGGCAATGAGATCCGCTGGAAAAAAGTGGAGGAAATAAAAGGCCTTGGTATAAAAGGAATAGATAATGATGGAAATACTTTCCAGGCTGGTTCTTACAAATTGCTGACTACACCTGGAGAAGGCGATACGCACAACGTGTATGTGACCCGCAACGGCGAACTGATAGGTTGGATAGACGTGAAGGATGAGGTGAGACCCGAGGCGAAAATGGTTGTGGACTACCTGCATTCGAAGAATATCAAAACAATTCTGTTGAGTGGTGACAGGTATGAGAAGACAAAAAAACTCGGGGAAGAATTGGGAATCGATGAGGTAATAGCTGAACAGACACCCGAACAAAAACTACAAAAGATCGCGGCACTCAGTGCCTCGGCACCCACAGTGATGGTAGGCGATGGCATCAATGATGCCCCAGCCCTGGCCAAAGCTACAGTAGGGATCTCCATGAGCGATGCGTCGCAGATTGCAATGCAGACCGCCCAGGTGGTGCTGATGAATAATGGATTGAAGAATCTTCCTACGGCTCTCGGACTTGGTAAGCATACCTATATCACTATCAAGCAAAACCTCTTTTGGGCATTCGCATATAATATTGTCGCCATCCCGGTCGCGGCCCTTGGATTTCTTACTCCCACCTTTGGTGCACTCGTTATGGGCCTGAGCGATGTGGTATTGGCAATCAATTCGGGAAGGTTGTTTATTAAGCGGGTGGTGTAATAGTGAGTTGTGAATGGTGAGCGGTGAGTGGCTTTCCTGTTTCTCGCTCTGTTCCTGTTTCTGTTCCTGTTTCTGTTCCTGTTTCTGTTTCTGTTTCTGACCTCTAATTCTTGTTTTCCCCAAGAATTCCCGTATTTATTCAATTGGCAGGCTAGCGTTGCTGGTATAACTTGCCTGCATATTTATCAGAGATCGTGACGGCAACAATAACGGATATCTTGAAAAAACACTGGGGCTACCAGTCGTTCCGTCCATTACAGGAGGATATTATCCGTTCTGTATTGGAAGGAAAGGATACCCTTGCGTTAATGCCTACAGGTGGCGGTAAATCTCTTTGTTACCAGGTGCCGGCGCTTGCGATGGATGGAATGTGCCTCGTCGTGTCTCCACTCATCGCATTAATGAAGGACCAGGTTTCTAATCTTCGTCGTAAGAATATCACTGCCTATTCGATCTATTCCGGTATGAGTCGGAAAGAAGTAATTAATATTCTGCAGACGGTTACCCGAAGCAATTGCAAATTCCTGTATGTATCACCTGAGAGACTCGAGACTTCATTGTTCAAGGAATATCTTCCAGGCATGCACATCAACCTGCTCGCGGTGGATGAGGCGCATTGCATCTCTCAATGGGGGTATGACTTCCGACCGTCCTATCTCCGGATCGCTGCGCTTCGTGAAGAATTGCACGACGTGCCGGTGCTGGCCTTGACCGCCTCCGCGACAACCGAAGTCCAGGAAGACATCTGCGCGCGATTGAATGTACCTGACAGTGTGAATCCGTACTGGAAGATCTTTCGCCAATCGTTCGAGCGACCCAATCTCTCCTATAGCGTATTCAAACCTGAGTCTCGCATTCACAAGATCATCGAAGTTCTTTCCAGGGTATCTGGCACCTCCATCGTCTACTGTAAAAGCAGGAAGAGAACAAAAGAGATCAGTGAGCTTTTGCAATTGCAGGGTATCTCCGCCGATTATTACCATGCAGGGTTATCGCAAGAAGATCGAAACCGAAAACAGGAATCATGGATCAACAACCAGGTAAGGGTTATCGTTTGCACCAATGCATTCGGGATGGGAATCGATAAACCCGATGTGCGCACAGTTGTTCACGCAGATGTTCCCGATTGCCTGGAAAACTATTACCAGGAGGCCGGTCGTGCGGGCAGGGATAGTAAGACTTCATTTGCAGTGCTCCTCTACAACGAAGCGGAATTGAAGGAACTTAGCGATTCCATTCCCTCTAGATTTCCATCGCTTGCGGATATCCGTCTTGTTTACCAGGCCGTCGCCAATTATTTACAGATCCCTGAAAATGGTGGCAAAGGAGAGTACTTTGCTTTCGACATGGCGGATTTTCTCAGGAAGTTCAGCATGAATGGACAGACCGCTCTCTATTCGCTGAAAGCGCTGGAGCAGGATGGATGGTTATCATTTAATGAACAGGTATTTCTCCCCCCAACAATACTGTTCACTATTACGAAGGAGAAACTATATGAATTTGAGAAAGATCACGCCGACCTGGAGCCAGTGATTAAAACATTATTGCGTGCCTACGACGGCATTTTCGATCATCCAGCCTTCATTTCTGAACTCTCCATTGCGCAACTGCTGAAGGTACACGAGGATGATGTGAAAGGGAGACTTGCTCGTCTCGATAAAGCGGGCATTATCGAATACAACCCACGCAAGGATTCACCACAGCTATACTTTCTTCGCCAAAGAATAAGATCGTCAGAGCTTACTATTGACATGCAGGCGTATGGACAACGAAAACAGAAAGCGATTGATAGGCTCGCGGAATTAATCAGGTTTGTAAAGGAGGGTACGGACTGCAGGAGTCGCATCATCGGTAATTATTTTGGCGACAAAGAAATGAAGGCTTGCGGCATCTGCGATAATTGCCTGAGGCAAAAAGCAGCTTCGATTACACAGGAAGAATTCGATGCGATCTATCTACGTATAACCAGTATAGTGGAGAAAGGACGACTCGAGATAAAGGACCTGCTCGGTCAACTAGGCGGGGTAAAGAAGGAAAAGGCGTGGAGAGTGATCGAGCATTTGCAGGCTGAGAATAAGATTCAAGTTGATGGGGGAGTGTGGCTAAAGATGAAATAAAGGTAAGTGCGCCTCCTCGCTCTGTTCCTGTTTCTGTTCCTGTTTCTGTTCCTCCACCCTAGCGAGGCGCAACTCTAAATTAAATTGTCGCCGATCTAAAACAATCTTCTTCGACTCCTTCCTCCAAGTCCTAACGCTCCCAGCAATGACCTAACAATGGTATTACCAGCGGTGCGGGTCATGCTCCTCACGGTAGGATCGTCAAAGAATCCTTTGTCCTTCTTCGAATTTGAGCCCTGTTTCTCTTTCTGTTCCTCCTTCTTGGTCTTCTCAGCAGCTTCATTCAATTTCTCCGTAAGGATCTCATATGCGCTCTCGGTATCAATAACCTGGTTATACTTCGATGCGATCCTGGATTTTGCAACGAGACCATCAATCTCCGACGCTGTCAGCACATCCATACGACTTGCTGGTGGTCGTATCATACAATGCACAAGCGGCGTAGGTATGCCTTTTTCATTGAGTATTGTGACGAGCGCTTCGCCTATTCCAAGTTGTGTGATCAGGTCTTCAGTTTTATAGAATGTCGTCTCTGGATAATTCTCAGAAGTCTGTTTGATCACCTTGCGATCTGCCGCCGTAAACGCACGAAGCGCATGTTGAATCTTAAGACCAAGTTGCGCGAGCACATCAGCCGGAACATCCATCGGGTTCTGCGTACAGAAATAAATTCCGATACCCTTGGATCTTATCAACTTGATGATGGTTTCGATTTGTTGGAGTAGCGCATCATTCGCCTCCTGGAATATCAGGTGCGCCTCATCGATGAACATGATCAGTTTCGGCTTGTCGAGATCGCCCTCTTCCGGGCAGCTGGCATACAACTCCGCGAGTAATTGGAGCATGAAAGTGGAAAATAGCTTTGGCCGGTCCTGCAGATCAGTAACGCGAACAATAGAGACCATGCCGCGGCCATCATCATTGATCCGCATGAGGTCGTCTACTTCGAAACTCTTCTCACCGAAAAAAACATCGGCCCCCTGCTGCTGCAGTTCTATCACCTTCCTAAGAATGGTACCCGTAGATGTGGTCGAAATCTTTCCATAACTCTTCTCCATTTCAGCCTTGCCTTCATCACTCACAAATTGAAGAACCTTTATGAAATCCTTCAAGTCAAGCAGAGGAAGTTTATTATCGTCACAGTATTTGAAAATCATGGCCACAAATCCCCCCTGGGTATCGTTCAGTCCGAGTATTCTTGACAACAAGACCGGTCCAAACTCACTCACAGTGGCTCTTAGCCTTGCCCCGGGCTGGTTGCTGAGGGTGAGCAGGTCGACCGGGTATGCGGTCGGCTTGTACTCAATGTTCAGCAGTTTTGCCCGTTCCGTAAGTTTATCATTCAAAATTCCAGGTGCGGCGATACCGCTGAGGTCACCCTTAATATCCATCAGTACGACAGGAACACTCGCGTCACTGAGTCCTTCCGCCAACATCTGAAGTGTCTTCGTCTTGCCAGTTCCCGTAGCGCCTGCAATCAATCCATGCCGGTTCATCGTGCGCAATGGGATCAATACATCCGCGCCCGGTACAACGCTACCATCCAGCATTGCGCAGCCAATCTTGAAGCTCTCGCCTTTGAATGAATAACCCTCTTTGACTACCTGTTGAAATTTTGTGCTATCTGCCATTGTGCAACAGTTTTAAGAAAATTACAGAAAGAAAGTGAATTGTGAACAATGAAAGGCAGGTGAGAGGTGAGTCGCGAATGGAGAGTGGTCTCTGAGTTTCGACCATGAATTACCGATTCGCGAATCAGTGAAGAATTCTCGATTAGGGGTGCCACTCACCATTCACAACTCACCATTCACTACCTTTCTAGTTCAAAAACCCTTTATAGGCGACCACTCTTAACAAAATATTATTTACCTTCCCCCCTGTTTGGCAAATGATTTACAGTTATTTGCTCACCCAGTAATCGGAAGAGCGGGGCGATTTTGCAAATAAGAAAAACTAATGAATTAAATTTTACCAATCATGGACTCAAAGAAACCTAAAATTTTATTGTGTGAAGATGATCCTAACCTGGGAAGTGTGCTTAAGAATTATCTTGAATTGAATGACTACGACGTAATACTTGAAAGAGATGGTCGATTAGGCCTTGCTGCTTTCCAACGTGAAAAATTCGACCTCTGCCTCCTCGATGTGATGATGCCAAACATGGATGGATTTACACTTGCCGAAGAGATCCGCGATGTTGATCCCGATATTCCCTTATTCTTTCTCAGTGCGAAGACCATGAAAGAAGATATCATTCAAGGATATAAACTTGGAGCCGATGATTATATCACCAAGCCCTTCGACAGCGAGGTCTTACTACTTAAGATAAAAGCTATCCTCAAACGCAACGAGGAAATCAATAAGGAAAGCGAAAACAAGGAGTTTGACCTTTCTACCTATCATTTCAATCCCAAGCTCAGGCAGCTTTCTCATAAGGATGTGACGCAAACCTTATCTCCGAAAGAGAATGAACTTCTCAAGATGCTTGCTGAGCACCTCAATGACCTCCTACCAAGAGAACAGGCGTTGAAGAAGATCTGGGGCAGCGACACGTACTTCAATGGCCGTAGCATGGATGTGTATATTGCTAAATTAAGGAAATATCTAAAGGACGATCCCAAGTTGGAGATTGTCAATATCCATGGTAATGGATTTAGGCTGGTAGTTCAAGAGTAAAGACCGGAATAAAGACCGGAAGACCGGAAGTCCGAAAGACTTTCGCTTGCTTTGTAAATTCTTTTATTCCATAGAAGAAGGGAATTTTCTCTTTAATGACTGGTCTTCCGGACTTCCGGTCTTCCCGACTTTCGGACTTCCGGTCTTCCCGACTTTCGGACTTCCGGTCTTCCCGACTTCCAGTCTTACTTAAGCGAACAATGTCCCCGATCGCCCCGGATTCGTTCTTCCTAAGTGGTCATAAGCCTTGGCTGTAACTTCCCTTCCACGCGGAGTTCGCTGAAGAAATCCCTCCTGTATAAGAAAGGGCTCATATACTTCTTCCAGGGTACCTGCCTCTTCTCCTACAGCTGTAGCGATCGTGGTAATACCTACTGGACCTCCTTTAAATTTCTCGATGATCGTCATCAGAATTTTATTATCCATGTCATCGAGACCGTATTCATCAACGTTCAATGCCTTCAATGCATGTTGTGTAATGCCAAGATCGATCTCTCCATCATTCAACACCTGGGCGAAATCGCGAACACGTCGTAATAAGCCATTTGCGATTCGTGGGGTCCCACGACTCCTTCTACCGATCTCCACGATGGCATCCTTGGAAATATTCGTCTGAAGTATGGAAGCTGACCGCTGAATGATGCGGTTGAGTATCGGTGCCGTGTAATATTCGAGTCGCGATTTGATTGCGAACCGCGACAACAGCGGCGCGGTCAACAGCCCACTGCGCGTCGTTGCTCCTATCAGCGTAAACGGATTCAGGTTGATCTGTATACTTCGTGCATTGGGACCACTATCAACCATGATATCGATGCGGTAGTCTTCCATCGCTGCATAGAGATACTCCTCTACTACTGTACTCAGCCGATGGATCTCATCGATGAACAATACATCGTTAGGCTCAAGATTGGTCAGCAAACCCGCCAAATCACCTGGCTTTTCAATCACGGGACCGGAAGTTTCTCTAATATTCACTCCAAGTTCGGTCGCAACGATTCGTGAGAGTGTTGTCTTACCTAGTCCGGGCGGACCATGAAATAGGACGTGATCCAATGCTTCTCCCCGAATCTTGGCCGCCTTGATGAATATCCTGAGGTTCTCAATGATTTGCTCCTGGCCGGCGAAATCACTTATCTGTGAAGGTCTGATGTTGTTTTCAAATTCCTTCTCCGCTGCAGAGAGGCCCTGCTTATCACTTTCGAGGTTGGGATTTGCCATGTGTAAATTTAAGGGTTTCACGCAAAGAATAGGTTTCACGCAAAGACGCAAAGGTTCGCAAAGTCGCAAAGAATGTTCGATCTCAGTAGTGCTTGGCGCCTTTGCGAACCTTTGCGTCTTTGCGTGAAATTCTACGTGTATTGATTTAACTGAAGTATAATCTCTGGATCGGGGGAATTTTGCAAATAAGCTTCTCTCTCAGAGTAGCGGCATACGCCGGGATAGTCGCCAGTCCACCCCTGCAGATCTTGTATGATCTGGAAATGAAGATGGGGAGGCCAATGGCCGTTTTCATCCTGGATGCCGAACTCAGCAAAAATGTCTCCTTTCAGTAGGCGATCACCTTCCTGCATATTCTTAATCGAGTTAAGACTCAAATGGCCATATAGTGTATAAAAACTTGTTCCCTCCAGCTGGTGCGATAGAATAATAGTCGTGCCATAATCTCCAGCCCTGTTGTTGAACGCGAAACTATGCACAATACCATCGATTGGTGCGGCAACGGAAGTATGCGGCTTGCCCCAGATGTCAGTTCCCAGGTGCAGCCGTCTAGGCTCCGCGATCGCGTCATTTGCCAGGTCACCCGTTAGAATATTTTTCGAAAGATCATTATCAAACAACCTGCTAGTGCGATATACGGTGCGATGTTCCCCATAACCTCCGATTCCATATCGTGCTTTACTTTGTTGGAGTTTGGTATTGATGTAATCTGTAAACAAATGTGTGTCTCCAAGAATTCGATCTGTCAATTCAGTATTAGCAGCTGTAAAATCGAGTGGAATCAATGCATCTTTTCCTGGAGTAAACGGCACCACCCTCGCATAATCTGCATGGTGGCGTGAAAGCAACGATATCAAGGGGGAGATTTTCAAAATAGGTCTTGATGTAATTTAATAAAAAAGCATCCCGCTGTTAACGGGATGCTTAGACTATTTTAAATGATCATAACTATTATGGTAGACCAACAAGAACCTTGAACGTCTTCTCCGATGTTCTCGTTCCACCATCATAGTAGAACTTAACCATGTAGATTCCGCCCGGCAGATTCGTGAGGTCGATCGGTATTACACGACCATAGGCAAGACCAGCAAACTGCTGTGTCCTAACCAGGATACCATTATTAGAGTAAACCTTCATGCCAAGATAGTTATACAATACGCTGTTGATCCTGATATTGAATCGACCGTCATTTGGATTCGGGTAGAGGATCACTGCGTTGTCTCTCAGCAATATCAGCCTTTCAGGGCAATCCTTCACCGAGATACGCTTGGTAGCGGTGCTGGTACAACCAAAGGCATTCACGAAGGTGTACGTAAGGGTGTACGTTCCAATAGCCGTAGATGGCGGGATAAACGTATTTCCAGAAACACCAGGCCCGGTCCATGTACCACCGACAGGCGTGGCAGGCAATTGGATGATTGCATCACTCGTACAAACTGTATCAGCTATTGATCCCACAGTAATCGGTGTACCGGTATTAACGGTTACCGTAGCTGTTGAAGAAGCAGTACAGCCGGCAAGCGTTGTTGCGGTCACAGTATATGTTGTAGTCGTCGCAGGCTTGGCAAATACTGAATAAGCATCTGTACCAGCTGTATACGCGGTAGTAGCAGCAGCATTGGTAAACAATCCTGTTACCGGTGTCCATGTCACCCTTGGAGTTACGAACTGGTAAGTCAATGTTATTGACCATGATTTAAGAACTCCCAAATCACCACCAAACAAATCTCTCATCGCCAAAGTCCATGCACCGTTTCCGATAGAATAAAGTCCGGCGAAATTGGTGACGTCCTGCGTATAACCCGTTGGAGGGTTTGTAGCAGTGGCATCAGGAGCATATGTACCAGTGAAAGGGGCAACACCAGCCGCCAGTGGCGACGTAGATGTAGAGTTGATAACCGTATTCATCAGGCTATCGCCATTGCCGCCCTTGCCATTGAACAGGTTGAGGACTTTACCATTTGGCGCCTTAAGGTTGATCACCATGTCGCTGATCCATGTATGGCTGAAATGATTGATAGAAACGGAAATTCCAGTTACCGTAGCTCCGGCTGGAACAGTAGTCACGTTGATAGTATGAGTAGCACCAGATGCAAGAGCATCAGGTACATTCACAGCGATCGTACCGGAAGAAACCGCAGGAAGCGTTACAGGAGCCGCTGCAGTTGTGAACTGTGTGCTCAATTGAACCTGGCCGCCTACGCAAATGGCTGGTGCCGCTGGCGTAATGACTGGCGTAGCAGGATTTGCATTCACGTTGATCGATGTAGTGAATGAATTATTTCCTGTTTCCGGATCATCTGGAGAACTAGTGGCGACTGTTATATTATATGTACCCGCTGTTGTGAAATTGAATGCGGGGTTGAGATAGAAATCCATACTTGCACCAGGTGCCAGCGTTCCCGTATTGAGGGTAGCTGTAAGCGTTCCTGAAGCGGCACCCGTAATGGTGGCCGTGACCGTGACAGGATAGACGCTGAAGTCCTGAACAGTGGTGTTGTAATTCCTGATCCTTGCCTGTACCAACACATTGCTTGTTGGGCAGTTCAGCGAAGGAAGAGTGACACCCGTAATACCTACATCCACCTTGGGAGAAATCCTGACGCTGATATCATCAATGAATAGGAAGGCCTGGTCAGGTGCAGAGATGTTGTGGAAACCGACATAGTATACACCTGTTGTTGGAACTGTAAAGTCCACGATGACGGAGTCAAACGGACTGGCAGTAACAGTCGATGTACCATTGTTTGTATATAGCAGGTTCGTCATGGCGCTGCTATGGGCCATCGTACCATACCTGATCTCGAATCTCTCAACCCATGTAGGCGCATCGGATCCTTTATAGTATGCCTTCACACGATAAGAAGTACCTGCCGTGAGGTTAAGACCCTGGAGATAGAACCAGTCATCACCTCCACGTGCAGGATTGCCTAGATCATAGATATACCAAAGACTCTTATCTGGAGAAGCGTAAGTCTGCGCGACATTGTTGATGATGAAACGACCACCGCCACCATTTGGAGTAGGTCCGCTGTTACCATTAACGTCTTCGTTGCTCGTACAGGTTGGGAACCCAACAAGTGGTGTACCAGTCTCGAAATTCTGCAAATAAGGAATACTCGTCGGTGCGCATAATGAGGAAGCTGAAACCTTTACGTTAGTACTGAAGTCAACACCAGGAACGCAGATACGCCTTACATAGAAATCGTATGCTGTGTTTGGTGTAAGACCAGTAACAGTGATTGGTGAAGCTATACCCAATACAATCGTACCACCAGTGCCGGCAACATTGGTTGTACCAGGAACAAAGCCTGGTGCACCATATTCAACGATAAATGCGTTGCCGGGTGAAGTGAAGGATACTATTGCTGAAGTGGAAGTGACACCAAGAGCGGTTACGTTGGTTGGCTTAGGGCAGGTTGGCGCAACGGCTAGCGTTACATCGTCTACTGCCACTCCCCATCCAAACAGCTCTGTTCCTTCGAAAGCGATATAGTAGTCTGAAGCACCTGAAGACGACGGCAGGGCTAATTCAACCTCAGTCCAGACGCCCACATTAGTTGTATAAACTGCGCCAGGTATGAGTGTCCATGCACCGGCTGAAGATGTTCTATAGAATACCCTTAGCTCGTTCTGATCGCCTAACCAGTTTTGATTAGCATACCAGAACGTCACCTGTGCGCCCTGTACAGGCACCGCAGAGAAATTAAGTGAAGGAGATACGAGGCGTGCAACACTTCCGGAATTGTTACCGAAATGTCTTGCATTTTGCGTACCGCTATGTGCAGCAGTAATGGCACCGCCATTTCCTGCACCAGCACCGTATGTCCAATTGACTGTACCTGTCACCTGTGTTGGTGTCCAGCACGTTCTTGTCACGCTTGCTGCTTCAAATGTTTCAGTGTAAGGGAAGGTATTAAATGGAAGACAAGGCGTACGGAAATTACGCGGTCCCTCCCACGAGCTGAATGTAGTGCCGGCCGTACATACTGAGCGAACGTACAAGGTATAGGCAGTGTTAGGCGTAAGGCCAGTAACATTTGCTGTTGTAACACCCGCAGCCGTCGCGCCACTTGCAGCAAGCCCAGTCGCTCCGCTTCCACCAACACCTGATGTGCGAACTTCCCACTGGTATCCACCAGTTGGCAGAGATACAGAGGCCGTCCAACTAACAGTAGCAGTCGTAGGCGCCAGTGCCGTCACGTTGAGCGCCGTTGGCGTCACGCACGGTGGAGTTACTTCGAGTCTGAAATCATCAAAACTCAAATACCATGGGGCGCCTGTCGCCTCATTCACACGTATTCCAAAATGATAAACACCGCTTGAAGTAGGAACGAAAACTTTTGTCACCTTGGTATAGGCTATTGGACCAACCGTTCCTACGCTGATGAATGGCGTTCCAACCTGGGTTGCTCCTGTTGAGCTGGCTGATCCATTGATCCAAACTTCTCCAGCCCATGAAGTATACCCTGGAGCGAAGTCTGCAAACCAAAACGAGAAATCGTATG
Source organism: Chitinophagaceae bacterium (assembly GCA_014379965.1). GTDB lineage: Bacteria > Bacteroidota > Bacteroidia > Chitinophagales > Chitinophagaceae > VBAT01. Next base: position 42,469 of record JACMKU010000123.1, on the reverse strand, counting down.
AAGTACCTGCTGTCAATTGGAAACCAGAAGTCCAAATGAACTCGTTCGTAGCCGACCAGGCATTTGCAATAAAGTTTGGCGCTGAGCGAGCATCCGCATCGAAACCAGAGGAAGCATTGTTTGCAGATCTCCAGTCTCCATTCTGCTTAACCCAGCAGTTTGGAAATGAAGTAAGCCCAACGGTAGCTAACCCGTCGAAATTTTCAGTCCAGGGTAGTACACTGATCGGCGCAGTAACTGTTACCAGAGCACTGGTAGAAAATCCGTCGACTCCACTACATGTTATTTTCCTGCGATAGTAAGTATTCGTAGAAGTGGAGGTAGTTAATAGGGCAGATGTTGCAGCTGCAACCGGACCCCATGTTGCATTGTCAGTAGATGATTCCCATTGATATGTCAAACCAGTACCAAAGCTGCCCCCAGTAACACTAACAGAAAATGGCGTTCCGGCACAAACCGATCCAGCCGGTGCAACTGCAGTTCCACCGCCAGGTGGCGCAACGCAAGGCGGAGGCACGAGCCAGGTATATGTAAGACCACTGGTCGGCATCCCGGGAGGGTTGGTAGTCGTATTGTACGCCTGGGTTGCATTATTAGCAAGTCCGGCCGTTGAAGCAGTAAAGGCAGTGGTCGCAGGATTGGTTCTATTATTGAAATCCGCATTTGTAGCGCCCCTCAGACCTATCTGACGAGTGCCTGAAACGGCGGTCGATCCAATAACGAAAGCAAGATTGCCGCCATATACAATGCGAACGGCGTTCGATGTCTCCGCGAGCCTGATTTGAAAAGAGAAGACGTAGGCAGACGTTGTCGAAGTCGAGAATGCAGGCCTAAAATTCGACCATTGAACCACGAACTCCCTGTTAGGAGCAGTTCCCACCACCTCATATCTTATGTTTCCGGTTGTCGATCCAAGGTTGAAAATTGAATTGATGTCACCCCCAAACGCAGCAATAGCGCCTGCATATGCGGTAGCGCCTGAAATGGGTGTGTAGTTAGTACCACCTGGAGCAGTAGCGCCAAATGTTAGAAACCCGTTAGAGCTTATAACGAGTGAGGTATATCCGATTCCATTGAACGTAAACGTAAATGGAATTGTACCTGCCGGTAAGGTGTAATTGGCATCATCCAATGAACCGGCTGCCGTTGTATTATCTGTGGCAGTTGCTACTACAGTACCTCCTGTTATGGGTGTATAAGTGCCTGAAGACTGCGAAAAAATGTACAGGTTAACCTGGGCGGTTGACTTGGTGTTCCAAAAAAATAATGTAAATAAGGAAAGAATAGCTACGTAGATCTTTCTCATAAGCAGAGTTGTTAATTAAGTAGTAAATGTTTTGGTAAGCCCCGTCCAGGACTTTAGTGATGGAAGGTATTTATTTTTTTCCTTGCGGCAATTTTTCGTAGTATTTTTCTTTTGATGTATCCATTTCAGCATCAAACGCTTGCTTTAGATCAAGAGGTGTTTAAATTCATATCCGATCTTATTCTCATTTAGTGCGTTTAATTGAATACTATTCTGCCTGACTTTCCGTTTCTAAGTATATCATAACCCCTTTTTTACCCATTAAAAATCAAGCACTTGAAAGGATTCGTTCTAGCATCCCTGGTAGTCTTAATGTTGATTTCAATCACTTCTCATTCGCAAATGATCACTGGCGTCTGGAAAGGCAAGATTAATCGTCAAAAAGTGGAGATGAAAATCATCCAAAATGGCGACAGCCTGGCCGGTACTTCCTACTATTATGAATCGCCAAATAATTACCGACGTTACAACATCAAAGGTTACTTCGATGCACAGACAAATGAAGCCGTTTGGTGGGATGATCAGTTGATCGAAGAAAGGTCAGGTTCGGTCACTTTATCCACCCCAGGTAAGATGCCATTGTTATCGAGAGCTGATTTCAATTGCCCCGGTGGCGGCAAAATGATGTTAGATGGAAAATCGGGCAAAGTGTATGAAGAAGACCTTAAGGGCGACGTGCATCTCGATAAGATCAGGGAAGGAACGTTCGAAGATGAGTGGGACTTCGTAATCGACAATTACCTCGTGGGAGGAAATGATCCCGACATCATCGATAGCATTGCCACCCTGCATACCACATCCGCGCCGCCGGTGGAGGAAGAAGCGAAGGCACCAGTAGTCGTTACTATACCAACCGAAACGCCTAAAGAAGTACCAACTGTCGTTGTTCCGAAAGCCGCGCCGGTAATTGTCAAACCTCTAGAGGCTGTGCCAATCCAATCAATTGAAGAGAAATTTACTACGCGCAAGAAAGTGTTGACCAAGGAAATACCGATTGACGGTGATTCAATAGAACTAAGGTTCTATGATAACGCAGAAATCGACGGTGACTCGATTTCGCTGTTCCTAAATGATAGGCTGATCTTTACTCATATTCGTCTCACAGGGAGCTCCTATACCATCAAACTGGCGGTCACCGAGCTTCGCGACACTAACGAACTGATCATGGTCGCAGAAAACCTCGGATCAATACCTCCCAACACGTCATACATGGTAGCCCTCGTAGGAGACAAGCGATATGAGTCACGACTTGAAAGTACGGAGGGGAGTAGTGCGATGGTGAGGTTTGTGAAGCGGGTGCGGTGAATAGTGAGTTGTCAATAGTGAGTGGCTCTCCGAGTTTAGAAAAAACGTTACGGCTTCGAATCGTGAAGGAAGTTCAAACTCAGTGAGACACTCACTATTGACAACTCACTATTCACTAGTTAGAGACTACAATCTGAGCAGGGCTACCACCGCAAAGTGATCAGATGCAAACCTGCCTTCCCAGGTCTGTGAAATCGTTGCATGTTCCAGCACTTTCCATTTTCCTTTGAGAAAAATATAGTCGATTGGCTGATCGGTGGTCTCTTTGCTTTTAAATCCATTGAACGTTCCAGTGGGACCATAGTGTGGAGTTATCGAGAGGGCTTTTGCATCGAGCAGGTGAAGCGGGTTTGTCTTGTCGACAATTACCTGGATGGGCTCATCTGCGGGCTGGGCATTGAAATCGCCCGTTATCACAACAGGTGAGCTACCCGCAATCGACTTAACCTTTTTCAACACCAGGTGGGCACTTTCTCGTCTTGCCTGTTTCCCTATATGATCAAAGTGGGTATTGAATGCGAAAAAACGCTTTTTCGTTTTGCGATCCCTGAATTCCGCCCAGGTTACCATCCGTGTGATTGCTGCGTCCCAACTCTTACTGCCAGGTACGTCAGGGGTTTCTGACAACCAAAACATCGCGGATCTTAGCACCTGTAGTCGCAAGGTATCATAGAAAATGGCAGAATATTCTCCCTTCTCTTTACCATCATCACGCCCTCCCCCTATCGACTTAAAGCCGGGAAGGCGGGATTTCAGATCCATCATTTGGTCGTGCAAGGCTTCCTGTACACCTAACAGGTGGACATCATGAAATAAGATCTGAGATGCACATTTATCCTTGCGATAGGGCCAGGCATTCATGCTGTCGGAGGAAGTATTGAGTCGGATGTTGAATGTCATGACGTGAAGGTCCTGAGCAGACCCTGGAAGGAATCTCGCAAGCAGAGCAGAGATGAGTAAGAGTTTTTTCATTGTATTATCCTTGAGGTTTTAAGGGTTTAAAAGTTTAAGGGTTTAATAGTTGTTTAATTCGAACTTACTTTCACTATAGAAGATTCGGATTTAAGAACTTTTAAACTATTAAACCCTTAAACTATTAAACTATCGTAATATCACCACTTTACTAGAGCTTAACAACTCTAAACCCCTGGTTGCTAAACGACGCATGTATATTGACACGGCCAATATCGTATGAGTTATAGAAGCGACATGCAGTCTTGCTGCACCACCACGATCCGCCACGCGCATGGACGACCGCATCTTTCTGATTCGGCTTAAGCTTTCCAGTACAAAATTCAAATACGTTACCATACATATCATACAACCCCCAGGAATTCGGTTTGAAACTACCGACGGGGGAGGTATACATGTAACCATCCGAACTGTCTCCCACCAGGTGGTTCCTACCCAGCCAGGTGTTTGCGAAATATTTTATGTTGCCGGCATCATTACCAAAGAAATAATCAGTCGTGCTTCCTGCGCGGCAGGCGATCTCCCATTCCTGTAATGAAGGCAACCTCACTTCTGCCCACCGGCAATAGGCCATTATATCCGTATAGCTGATACATGTGACAGGATGGTCCCCTTTATTATCGATACCTCCCCGGCTAATACCATTTGGATAGCGCCAGTTCGCCGTTGAATCCTCGATCCACTCGTATTCCCTAAGTCCGGGACTAAATACCATAGCATTCTTCTTCTTCTCGGCATCTGTCACATAGGAAGTAGACGATACAAATTGCTGGAATTGCTTGTTGGTTGTCTCCGTAGTCGCAATAAAAAATTCCTCTATCACGACTTTCCTCACGGGATTGAGTGTGTGATCCTTTTTTCCAACCTGGTAGCTGCCGGCGGCAATGCGTACAAAAGGATCTCCATTCGCAAGCGACACTGTTTGCGACCGCACTATCGTATTCGCGAATAGTGACACGTAGAATATGAACACGATGCTATTTTTTCCCGGCATTATAGAAATCAGTCGCACGTTTGATGATCAATTCCTCGTTGCCTTTTGAGAAAACGAGAAAGGCCGCATAGTTTGACTCATCGCTATATAATTTACGGTACGAGGCAGAAGCGATGAATGGATCGTATTCATTTTCCTTCATCAACAACAATAATACGGTCAACAGGTCCAGATCTTTTTTAATCTCCGCGTAGGCCGCTATGATAAAGGGAATCATCTCTCTCGCATTGATCTCGATGATGGCATGTTTGAAATTTACTCCAACACGCTTGCTCCTCGTAATGCTCTCCTTCATCAACGATATCACTGAATCGCGGTTCGCCCTAAGGAAACCAGATTGGCGGTCGCTCCATGCATACTCTCCGAAGGCATCGGGAAGGTAACCGAAGATCTTCTTATGTTCTTCTTGTATGGGAGGGTTGGCATCACAGTTCTGGCTGTACGACTCTGCGTGAATCATGTTGTAAGTAAACTTCTCGCGCAACGAAAGAGATTCATAGACATTGCGTGCGAGCGCCTCGGTATCGTCCTCATCGACCTTTATGTCTTTGATAAGTGCTTTCACCTTTGCGAGTCCATGGGGAGGAACGGTAGGTTTTACCCGATACTCATGATATTCCTCGCTCTCCTTGCTGGCAGCTCTCCATACCGCGCCTTCTTGTGCGATGAGCGAAGAAGAAAGGATCAGGGTGATTACAAAACTTGTTAGTCTCATAGCCGTCAATGTTTGATTTAAAGTTAGTATGCTTTGGGAATAAGCCGCATGGGGTTTGAAAGTTTAAGGGTTTAAAAGTTCATAAGGCAGAAGTTTCTAAACTAATTGGGTGATCGATTAAGAAACTTTTAAACCCTTAAACCCTTAAGCTATTAAACTATTAAACTTATCAACCTTCTAAAAGCAGCAAAGGTTCAAACCACCACATTCACCATCTTCCCCTTCACAAAAATTACTTTCTTCGGCGGTTTGCCCTCTAGCCATTTCTTCACGATCTCATTCTCTAACACGATCTTCTCGACGTCTGTCGGTGCCGCATCAAGGGCAATGTTCATAGTCGTGCGTAATTTGCCATTGATGGAGATGGGATATTCCTTGCTGCTTTCAGTGACATATGTCGCTTCGAAAATGGGATATGCTGCGTCGAGTATCGATGGCTTCCTCCTAGTTCCACCTCCAGCCATCCCGGTGCCCTCGTTTAGTGCCTGATAAAGTTCTTCTGCAATATGTGGCGCATAAGGAGTGAGAATGATCAGCAGCGGCTCGAGAATATCTTTCTTATGCGACTTCAGTTCAGTGAGTTCATTCACTGCGATCATGAAGGCGCTCACTGCGGTATTGAAACTAAATCTTGCGGTATCCTCTTCAATCTTCCTGATCGCACGATGAAGAACCTTTAGCTCAGCCTCCGTCGGTTTGTCTGTCGTCCACAATTTACCTTTCGTCTCGTCGAAGAACAAACGCCAGAGTTTCCTCAGGAACCGATGTACACCTTCGATCCCCTTGGTATCCCACGGTTTGCTCATCTCCACCGGGCCAAGAAACATCTCATACATGCGAAAGGTATCGGCGCCATATTTCGCCACTAGATCATCGGGATTTACCGTGTTGTACTTTGACTTCGACATTTTTTCAACCTCGGAGCCAGTAATATACTTGCCGTCTTCGAGTAGGAATTCAGCTGACTTGTATTCATCTCGCCATTTCTTAAATGCCTCTATATCCATTTCGAAACCGTCGACGATATTTACGTCCACGTGAATGTCATCAGTGTCATACTTATTCTTAAGGCCAGCAGAGACAAACTTGTTTGTTCCTCTTACCCGGTAAGCAAACCTGCTGCTACCCTGGATCATCCCCTGATTCAATAGTCTCTTGAATGGTTCGTCATGCCCAATGTAATCAAGGTCGAACAGGCACTTCGTCCACATGCGGCTGTAGAGAAGATGTCCAACTGCATGTTCAGTTCCTCCTATATAAAGATCCACCTGCTTCCAATAGTCCGAGGCCATTCGATCGCAGAACTGCTCATCGTTGTATGGATCCATGAATCGGAGAAAATACCAGCTACTTCCGGCGTAACCCGGCATCGTGTTGGTCTCGAGATGCTTTGCCGTCCAATCAGGAATGTTAGCGAGTGGGCCCTCTCCATCAGGGCCTGGTTTGTAAGACTCCACGATGGGAAGTTCGACTGGCAACTGTGACTCGTCGAGTGCTCGTGCAATTCCATCGATCCATTGTATCGGGAATGGCTCACCCCAGTAACGTTGGCGACTGAATGCTGCATCACGCATCTTATAGTTCGTCTTCCTTACACCTATTTCTAATTGTTCTATCTTCCGAATTACAACCTCTATCGCGTCCCTCATCACTATTCCATTAAGAAAGTCGGAATTCTCCAGGACTGCATCTTTAGTTGGATTTGCATCTTTCCCGTCGTAATGCTTACCGATGATATTGGTAATGTTCAATCCGAAATGCTCAGCAAAGCGATGGTCACGCTCGTCGCCACAGGGAACGGCCATGATGGCGCCGGTGCCGTAACCAGCCAACACGTATTCGGATACCCAGATCGGGATCTCTCGTTTATTGAAGGGGTTCAGCGCATAAGCGCCTGTGAAGACACCGGTGATCTTCTTCTCCGCCATTCGCTCACGCTCACTCCTGCTCTTTACATACGCTACATATTCTTCAACGGCCTGTTTCTGTCCGGCGCTAGTGATCTGCTCTACCAATTCATGCTCGGGAGCTATTACCATGAAGTCGACGCCGAAGATAGTATCGGGCCTGGTGGTGTATACTCTTAGCTTAATATCGTGACGAAGCCCACTGAGCTCAAATTCCATCTCGGCTCCGCTGCTCTTGCCGATCCAGTTTGCCTGCATTTCTTTCATCGCTTCGCTAAAGTCTACAGTCTCCAGTCCACTCAGAAGCCTATCGGCGTATTCCGTGATACGTAGGTACCATTGTCTTAATTTCTTCTTCACCACGGGAAATCCACCACGTTCACTCACTCCATTTACCACTTCATCATTCGCCAACACAGTTCCAAGCGCTTCGCACCAGTTCACTTCGCCGACTCCACAATAAGCCACCCTGTATTCCATGAGCACATCCATCTTCACCTTTTCACTAAAGTTCTTCCACTCGGATCCGGAGAAGCGGATATTGGCATCGCCGGGACAGGCATGACCTTCATTTCCTTCTTTTTCAAAAATCGCAGTGAGGGAGTTTATCCGTTCTGTTTTATTCGTGGCCCGGTTGTACCAGCTATTGAACAATTGAAGAAATATCCATTGCGTCCACTTGTAATACTTAGGATCGCTCGTCCAAACTTCCCTTGACCAATCGAAGGAGAGTCCGATGTTGTCCAACTGGCTCTTGAATGTGGCGATATTCTTCTTTGTCGTCTCGGCAGGGTGCTGGCCAGTATCAAGCGCATACTGTTCGGCAGGCAGGCCAAAGCTGTCGAAACCCATTGGGTGAAGCACGTTGAATCCTTTCAGGCGTTTGTAGCGGCTAAAGATGTCGGAAGCGATATATCCCAATGGATGTCCAACATGCAATCCCGTGCCGCTTGGATAAGGAAACATATCCAGCACATAATACTTGGGCTTGCTGCTCTCATTAGAAACCTTGTAGACACCTGCATCCTTCCAGTGCTGCTGCCATTTCTTTTCGATATCCCTGAAGTTGTAGTCCATTAAAATTTAATTTGAAATATGCAGTAGTAGTGAGTGATCAGTGGTGAATAGTGATTGGGTCGTTTAAATTTTGATTTTCCATACGTAAGGGAAGTGCCCACCTCCGGAGACTACTCACTACTCACCATTCACTTGCTTCGCTTCGCTCGCAATGACGACTTATTGACCGCTCACTTCGCCAGCTTTAACAATTCTCTCGCTTCACACGGCAATATCCTTCTGCTACAATCGTTTAAATGGGCAGCAAAAATACTGATTGTAGCCCTTAATTGCTATTTTTGCATGCTCCGGTGCGATAATTTGGATGAGTTTCAAGAGCACCGGGCCGGAACCTATTATTTTCTAAATCCATTACTATGGCTCAAACTGGTAAGGCCTCTATCAAACGTGGCAAACCATCGTACTTTATGTCTATCCTGGGAGTGACGTTAGTCCTCTTTCTCCTAGGCCTCGTCGGATGGATCGTTATCAATGCAAACAAGATGGGAGATTACTTCCGCGAAAATGTGGAAATTGGCGTCTATCTCCGCGGCGACCTCAATCCTAAAGATAGCGTGGCCCTGATGCAGTATATCGCCGCCAAGCCTTATGTGAAATCAATGGAATATGTGACGAAAGAGGCTGGCAAGGAACGGTACATGAAGGAGGAAAACGAAGATTGGACACGCGTACTAGATGCAAATCCTCTCCCGAATGCAATCTTCTTCCTCGTGAAAAAGGAATACGCGGAAGTAGATTCGCTCACCAACATACAGACTGATCTGGAACAACAGACCTATGTCACCGATGTAAAATATCCCAAGGCGCTCATCTCTAAAATGAATGAGAACCTGCGTACAGTGAGCATTGTGTTGATGGTGGTGGCGATCGTCATCGCACTGGTGGTGATATTCCTGATCGACAATACCATCAGGCTGGCGATGTTCAGCAATCGTTTCCTGATAAAGACGATGCAGATGGTTGGAGCCACGCGATGGTTCATTGCCAAGCCAATGAATAGCCGAGCTATCATCAACGGCGCAATCAGCGGGTTGATCGCATCGGCAATACTTTACCTGGTAATCACGGTAGCAGAGACGAACGTAAGCTGGCTGAAGGTAGTCCATGACAATAACCTCATGTTCCTCCTCTTCTTCGTTCTCATCATCATCGGTATCAGCATCACCCTGTTTAGTACACATAGAAGCGTGATAAAGTATTTGAAGATGAAGTTGGATGACCTGTATTAAGCAAAGCAACTAGACGGAAAGTCCGAAAGACCGGAAGACCTTTCGGTATTTAGGACTTGTCTTTCGGACTTCCGGTCTTTCGGACTTCCGGTCTTTTCATTTATATTGCACCTCCAAACTCAAAAAAATGACCGACAACAAATCAAGCTTTCCCATCTTTTCCAGAGAGAATTATATCTGGATGCTCGCGGGCATCGTGGTGATGGCAATAGGCATGTTCATGCTCGCAGGTGGAAAGAGCGAAGACCCTAATGTTTTCGATGCGGACAAAGTTTATGGATTTTGGCGCATAACTGTAGCCCCGATATTGATACTTGCAGGTCTTGTCATTGAGGTGTTCGCGATTTTCAGGAAACCTAAAGGATAAGCGATAATAAAAGCACATTGATCACCGGTTTGAAAATTTGAATCAGCATTCAAATTTTCAAACCGGTTTTTCTTGCGGTTAATTTTCAAATTGTCTTATTTTCAACTCTTCAAACCCATTTATGAATCTTCTCGAAGCTGTCATCATTGCTATAGTTGAAGGCATCACAGAATTCCTACCCATTTCCTCCACCGGTCACATGATCATCACGAGTTCCCTCCTTGGCATTCACACGGATGAATTTACCAAACTGTTCGAAGTCGCCATACAGTTCGGGGCAATCCTGGCAGTAGTTGTATTGTATTGGAGAAAGTTCTTCGACTTCCGAAGCTGGCAGTTTTATGTGAAGCTGATCATTGGCGTACTTCCCGCATTATTACTTGGATTCCTGTTTTCCGATAAGATAGACCGGTTGCTGGAAAGTCCGACTACCGTTGCCATTACCATGCTGGCAGGCGGTATCATTCTCTTGTTCATCGATAAGGCCTTCAATAAGCCGCGTATCGAATCGGACGACCAGATCACATACGGCAAGGCGTTTATCATTGGCATTTGGCAAACCATCGCCATGATTCCCGGCGTGAGTCGAAGCGCGGCTTCAATCATCGGCGGAATGCAGCAAAAATTTACCCGCAACCTTGCGGCGGAATTTTCCTTCTTCCTGGCCGTGCCCACCATGTTTGCCGCCACAGCCTATTCGGTATTTGTGAAAGACTGGAAGCAGAGCGGTGTTCCGAGGAAAGGATATGAGATCATCCTCGAATCGACCGATAATACGATAGCGTTTGCGCTGGGTAACCTGATGGCGTTTATTGTCGCAATCATCGCCATCCGTTTTTTTATCAATTACCTGAAGGTGTATGGATTTAAAGTGTTTGGCTGGTATCGGATTATCGCGGGAATCATTCTGTTGATACTATTATTGACGGGAGTGATTAGTGAAGATGGGCAGGTTTAGGTAGTTGGTTGGGTTGATTAAGTTGATTGGTTGATTAAGTTGGGGAAACCCTTTACTTTTCTTAAGCCAAATCAGCCTATTCAACTGAATCAACCAATCAACCCAATCAACTTAATCAACCCATTCAACTCATTCAACCAATCAACAAATTCAACTCATTCAACTCTCAAAAATGCAGACAGCTTCTAAAAAAGTCATCAACGGCTGGGCCATGTACGACTGGGCCAACTCAGTTTACAATCTTGTCATCACCTCCACGATCTTTCCTGCATATTACGAGGCCGTAACGGGCGATGGTAATCCTGATACGATGGCCGACAAGGTTCAGTTTCTTGGACGTGAGTTCGTAAATACCGCCCTATATAATTATGCCCTGGCCTTTGCGATGCTCGTTGTAGCAATTATATCCCCCTTGCTTTCTTCGATCGCCGACTACAGGGGAAATAAGAAAAGCTTTATGAATTTCTTCCTCACGCTTGGCAGCTTAGCATGCGCAGGATTATTCTTTTTCACAACTCCAACCGGCCGCACGGGAGTTTTAAGTTCTCAATTAGGATTAGGACTAGGTTGCATGATCATCGCATGTGTTGGCTATTGGGCCAGCCTGGTTTATTACAATTCGTTCCTTCCCGAGATTGCCGCACCACAGGACAGGGATCGAATTAGCGCGAAGGGATTTGCCTATGGATATGTTGGTAGTGTGATCCTCCAGCTCGTCTGTTTTGTGTTGGTATTCGTTCCCGGAATAGTGGGTGGCGACGAAACCGATAATGACGCTTCTACTATTCAATTTCGGATGTGCTTCCTTCTCGTCGGCATCTGGTGGTGGGCTTTCGGTCAATACTCACTTTCCCGTTTGCCTAAGTCAGTCCCCGCCGGTACGGGTGACCTTCGACAGCATATTCTATCGAAAGGATACAAGGAACTCCAGAAAGTGTGGAGGCAGCTGGGAAGTCTGAAAGTGCTGAAACGCTTTCTCATCGCCTTCTTCTTTTATAACATGGGCGTACAAACCGTGATGCTTGCCGCTACTCTATATGGCAAGAGCGAGCTTCAAATCGAGACTACCGACCTCATCGTCGCTATCCTGATCATACAACTTATCGCCATTCCCGGCGCTTATATTATTTCAGGTCTCTCGAAACGCATGGGGAATCTTAAGGCGCTAATGCTATGTGTGGTTGTCTGGATATTCATCTGCCTGATTGGATACTACCTACCTGTAAAAGGCAAGTATGAATTCTTCGGCCTCGCCGCGATCGTCGGCTTCGTCATGGGAGGAATACAGGCGATCAGCCGTTCTACTTACGCCAAGTTGATGCCCGAGACAAAAGACACTGCCTCTTTCTTCAGTTTCTATGACGTTACAGAAAAGATCGCTATCGTTATTGGGATGTTCAGTTTCGGATTTATCAACGAACTGACCGGCTCACAACGTTCCTCTGTACTCGCATTGATGGTCTACTTCATTATAGGACTTTTATTATTGATGTACACGAGAAGCGCTCAACGTGAATCAGAACAGCAAACTGGTAGCATACCATTATGAAACTCTATACTATAGATACGGGTTATTTCAAGTTGGATGGCGGAGCAATGTTTGGCGTCGTACCCAAGTCGATTTGGAATAAGATCAACCCGGCAGATGAGAAGAACCTTTGTTCCTGGGCGCTTCGCTGCCTGCTCATCGAAGATGGGAATCGTCTCATCCTGGTTGACAATGGCAATGGAAATAAGCAAGATGAAAAATTCTTCGCGCACTATTATCTCCATGGCGATGACACACTCGAGAAATCCCTGGCGAAGCATGGATTTAACCCCGATGATATTACCGATGTCTTCCTTACCCATCTTCATTTTGACCATTGTGGTGGGAGCATCATCCGGCAAGGCGACAAACTGGTGCCTGCATTCCAGAATGCGGTGTATTGGAGCAACAAACGACATTGGGATTGGGCCGTCTACCCCAACGAACGGGAGAAGGCATCTTTCTTAAAAGAAAATATTCTTCCTATCCAGGAAAGCGGGCAGTTGCAATTCATCGATGTGAGTGAACCGATTGGAGATAAACTTGGGTCAACTATTTTCACAGAAAACATAGATGTGCGTTTCGTCAACGGACACACAGATAGCATGATGTTGCCTCAGATCAGGTACAAGAACAAAATACTGGTATACGTCGCCGATCTTCTCCCATCGGCCGGACACATTCCACTTCCTTATGTAATGGGATATGATATGTTCCCGCTAACTACTTTAAACGAAAAGAAATCCTTTCTCAGGGAAGCATTGGCCGGCGATTACGTGCTCTTTTTCGAGCATGACCCGGTAAATGAATGTTGCACGCTACAGAAGACAGAAAAGGGAATACGTGCAAAGGAGTTCTTCAAATTGATGGAGCTGTGACCGGTGAGTGGTGAGGCAAGTGCATGGTGAGTGGTGAGTGGTGAATGGTGAGTGGCATCGTGAATTTAGTAAAATCACTTCGACTATGAAATGAGAGTGCGAACAACGAGAACCACTGACTATTCACCACTCACCATTCACTTGCCTCACCGCTGATTACTGCCTATTTCCTCTTGATCAGCGAAGTAAGGGGGTGGCGGACATTCTCGTAATTCATCATATCGATCTTCACCTTTCCGACAACAATTGGGCTCTCAATCCGAACCGGAATACGGTTCGCGTCATCAGTCACCCACACCGTCATGTTCTCACCACCTTCGAAGATCGTTCCTTTGATCAGCAGGGGCTTGAACTTGATAGCATTAAACTTTCCGAACTTGGTCTTTATCGTTTCCTTGCCGAGGTAACGGATGTACATGTTGAATACTTCGTTGTCGAGGAACATTGAGAATCCGATCTTATCATCCTTACGAAGTTTTGAGAAATCGATATTGCGCGCGTAGAATACGGAACTCACGACATCCTGTACGCACGCCGGGACCTTGTAAACTCCATCATTAGAAACCGCCGTATTAGTGTTCTTGTTGAAGGTGACGAGCTGGTATTTCTTATACCCCCCTTCATTAACATTGCGCACGAATTTCAAAGCCTGCATGGTAGAAGTGTCAATATAAGTTTCGTACTTATCGCGGACTTTGTAGATCCAGTCGTATGAGGAGTTAGTGTTGCCTTCGCCAACGATATGGTACACGGGTTTGTTGTTAAGTGTCTCCAATGTGTTTGTGAAGGTGGCGGTTCCTGCATTTACATAGATTCCGGCGACCGCATAATATACAGTGTAGGTTATCTTTTCACCCGCCTTGAAGGCTGTGTTATCGATTTTGCAGAAATCCTGGAAAGGCGTCTCCACCTTTGTTGAAAATGCCATCAGCGCAATCACTGGAATAACCAAAAGCTTAAGTCCCTTCTTCATTAGTAGTATTCTTAAAAAATTTCTTGATGCTCAAAATTAGCAAACTGCCGGCCAGGGCCGGTATGATAAGGTTGATTAGCCATATGCTCAATAATGCCCAACCGATTCCGAGGTCATTTCCGCTAAACAGGTTAAGCAGTTTCAGGCTTACTTTCCCCCTCAGTCCCAAGTCAGTGATCAGTGCGATTGTAGGTATCACCGCCATCACCAGAAACGAAACACTCATCGCACACCAGGCCTGCGACCAGGAAACTTCCACACCAAATAAACGAAACATCAGGTAATACTGGACAATAAAGACCAGGAACCGTAACGCAGATAAAGACAAAAGTTGCATCATCAACGTTGCATTGAACCCCTCTAAACCGCTGATTAACCAGCTGTATTTCTTCATCCATCGCCCCTTTACCGCTATCCTGCTCACCATAGGCAGCCGGAAACAAAATACTGTTAAAATTACTAATACAATCGATACGCCTACGATGATAGTCCTGATCCATGCAGGCGACAAGAACTCCCTTTGGGCTATGGGTTCTGCCAATAGTAAAAGTCCGATCAACCCCATGAGCAACGTTATGATCAGCTGGCTCATGCTCCCTGCTATAGTGAGCGATACAGCCTTAAGCCGATTTCCCTCCTCCATATACAGCACCCTGCCGATGTATTCTCCCACCCTGTTCGGCATGGTTACTGAAAACGAAGTCCCTGACAACACTGCCTTAAACGCGGTTAGCAAACTGATCCTTTGAATATTTCTCACCGACAACTTCCATTTTACCGCCTCGATACCCCAGTTGATTACCATGAGGATGATCACGGCCACGAGATTTAAGATGAGGGGGCTTCCGAAGGATTCCTTGATGTGCTGCCATGACCTGTCAAGGTCCGGTTGTTGACGCACTTGTGTGTATATAGAATAGGAGACCCAGACAAACAGCACAGGTCCAAGAAAATAATGGATGAAAGATCGTATGTACTTCTTCTGTTTGTTGGTAATCGCCTTCATTGTCAAAGTCTCATGATTCGCATCGGCACCCCGTTTTTTTGTAGTTTCGGGATTGGAACTCGCAATTGGTTAATTCCTTTCACTAGATCATGTAAAAATACAGCCCGTTTGCAAAAGCCGGTCAAAATAATCCTTGGCATCGATCCTGGTACCCTCATCATGGGACATGGCGTGATTGCTGTAAATGGCAATTCGATGGAACTGTTAGAAATGAGTGCGCTGAAATTATCAGGCAAGAAAGATAACTATGAGCGGTTGCAGTTGATCCATCGGCAAGTGGTGCTCCTTGTGAAAAAATTCAAACCAGATGAATTCGCAATTGAAGCACCCTTCTTTGGAAAGAATGTCCAGAGCATGTTAAAACTCGGACGAGCGCAGGGCGTAGCTATCGCTGCGGCCATGAGCGCAGGTGTACCTGTGACCGAATACTCGCCGAGGAAAATAAAACAATCTATTACGGGTAATGGTAATGCCGACAAGGAGCAGGTTTGGAAAATGCTTCAACATATACTTTCGCTGACGGACAGGCCTAAGCTATTCGATGCCACTGATGCTTTAGCCGTAGCCATTTGCCATCATTTCCAGGGAAAACTAATGCTGCCGGCCCCTGCTACAGCCAAGAAGAAATCACCACGCAGCAATAATTGGGAGGAATTCGTGGCGAGGAATCCACAACGCATCCTGAAAAAATAATCAAAGGTTAGAAATGATCTTTTCCTGTATTGCCTTCATCTCCTCTTGAGAAAGTTTCAACTTGGAATTGGTAAAATTTAGATCGTTTGCAGATTGAATCGGGATGAGGTGTATGTGCGCATGAGGAACTTCAAGGCCAATCACACTAATACCACAACGATTGCAATCGAAGCTCTTTTCAATTGCCTTTGCAATAGGTTGGGCAAATCCCATTATTCTATCGAGGTAATCCTTCGGCAGGTCAAACAAATTATCGGTTTCAATCTTGGGAACGACGAGAGTGTGTCCCTCGCGTAGCGGGAATATATCCAGGAAGGCAAAGAACTTATCGTCTTCTGCAATGCGGTAAGAAGGTATCTCACCCGAGATTATCTTGGAGAATATGGTCATGTTACCAAAGGTTTTTGCTTTCCACAAACGTAAATAATAACTAATCCTGTTGAACACGATATCTATTATAGTTCAAAGCTACAACCTTCGGAAAAGAAAAATGCTCCCGGCCTGGGAGCATTCAGCTAAATACATTGTATTAAAATCACGCCGTAATATTCTCGATCTTGAACTGGATAGTGCCTGCGGGAGCTTGTACTTCAGCGGTCTCACCGATATGCTTGCCGAGGATACCTTTGCCGATTGGGCTGCTCACAGAGATCTTACCTGCTTTTAGGTCCGCTTCCTTTTCACTCACAACCTGGTATGTCACCTGTTTCTTAGTATTCACATTTGTGAGAGTCACCTTTGTAAGAATAGATACCTTACTTGTATCGATATCTGATTCATCCAGGATGCGCATCGTCGCCAGTGATCCTTCGAGGGAGGCGATCTTAGCTTCGAGGAGACCTTGAGCTTCCTTCGCCGCATCATACTCAGCATTTTCCTTTAGGTCACCTTTTTCCCTTGCTTCGGCGATAGCCCGGCTCGCAGCCGGACGTTCTACACCCTTCATTCGCTGCAGTTCGACCTTCATTAACTCAAGGGTATCCTTTGTCACGTATTGAAAACTACTCATAGTCCCTCCTTTGATTATAAACAAAAAAAAATAACAACGCCCCAGGGATTGTACTGAAGCGTTGCATTATTGAAAACAAAGATAATAAACTAATTCTGAAAAGAACAAATGCTTGTCCGTTATCGCGGAAGGATCTTGTCCGCCAGGATCTTCGCCATCTTGAAGGAGGCCTCATGCGTATACCCAGCAATATGGGGGGTAATGATCACATTAGGCTGATCTAATAACCATTCCAACTCGCTTTTTTCATTCTGCGTATGCGTATCCAGCTTCTCATTTTCCAAAACATCGAGCGCAGCTCCCGCGATCTTCCCATGTTTGAGGGCAGTAATAACGTCAGTTGTATTAACGATTTTCCCCCGGGCTGTATTAACAAAGAAAGGTTTGAGATGCAATGAATTGAAAAAATTCGAATCGGCCATATGAAACGTTTCTTCCGTCAATGGAAGGTGGATGCTAATAACATCTGCATACCGTCCGATCTGTTCCAGGCTCGCCTCCTTGATGTACCCTCGACCGAAGCCAAATTTGTACTTATCGTATGCAAGCACCGTCGCCTCGAATGAAGCTAACAACCTCGCAAATGCACTCCCAGTATTGCCGAAACCGATGATTCCAACTGTCCTACCAAATAATTCCACTCCCCGGTTCTTTTCCCGAAGCCACTGCCCCTTCTTCACTTCCGTGGAAGCAATCTTGATATTGTTCATCAGGTTTAGCAATAACCCGAGCGCATGCTCTCCCACTGCGTTGCTGTTTCCTTCCGGTGTACTCACGCATCTTATCCCTTTACTTTCCGCATATGGTTGGTCGATCAACTCCATGCCACTTCCCAGGCGGCCAATCCACTTTAGCCTCGTTGCTTTATCAAGTAGGCTCTTATCAACTTTTATTCTTGTTGTAACAATAAGGCCTGCGGCCTCATCGATGATCTGCGCCACTTCATCGTAGTCGATTAAGGGTTGGTACAATACTTCGTAACCGTTTGCCTGCAGTCTTTCCAGCAAGTGTTCATGGGCCTTTCCAGTGATTATTACTTTATTCATTTCATCCTGAACGTTAATTCTGCAAATTGCTCAACTGTTAGTTGTTCCGCTCTTTTGTTAAACAACTCATCCTGCCATATCGCTGCATCGAACAAACTCTTAACCGCATTTCTAAGGGTTTTTCTTCGCTGATTGAATGCAGTTTTCACCAAAAGAAAAAAATCTTTTTCACTCCGCATATTCAACGCAGCCGAACGCGGAAGCAGGCGGATCACCCCGCTTTTGACCTTCGGAGGCGGTGTAAATGAAGTCTCCTGCACGTCGAAAAGATATTCCACCTCGAAAAACGCCTGGATGAGGACGGATAGAACGCCATAGACTTTATTTCCTTCAGAAGACGCCGCACGTTGCGCCACCTCCTTTTGAAACATCCCTATCATGCACTCCACATCTTCCCTCCAATCGAGCATTCTAAATAATATCTGGGTGGAAATATTATATGGGAAGTTGCCTATTACTGTGAAAGGGCCTTCGAATGGCTTCTCCATCTCGAGAAAACTCTGGTGAATCAG
The DNA here is from genome assembly GCA_014379965.1 of Chitinophagaceae bacterium. Classification (GTDB taxonomy): domain Bacteria; phylum Bacteroidota; class Bacteroidia; order Chitinophagales; family Chitinophagaceae; genus VBAT01. The sequence goes on along the minus strand of JACMKU010000123.1, from coordinate 23,994 downwards.
CTTGCCTGCCAGTACCGGATACGCATTCAATAAAAAAGCAACTTTCTCCTCGTCCAATTCCACGGCCTTCAATGCTATCCCCTCCATTCCTACCAGGTATTTGGTCAACGCGCCACCGCCTGGTCCCACTTCGAGCAATTGGGTGAAAGGACGTTCCTTTATCACGCTTATGATGTTCCTGCACACTTCCTCATCATGCAGGAAATGCTGTCCAAGAGATTTTTTCAGCGTGTACATTAGCAAAAATAGCTAAAAACAATGCAGATGATCCCCCGAGGTTGCCTAAATGAAAATGGGCGCCCGAAAGCGCCCATTCATTAATTCATGTTTTAAGGTAAACGTCCAAAGGACCTACTAACGCCGATACCTACTTCCCAATTCCTGATTCCCGATTCCTTTCATGTCTACCTGTTCAAGACTAGCTTCGCCGAAGTGGTACTTTCTCCAATACGCATATGTACAAAATACATTCCCCGTATCCATGATCGTTGGATAGGTAATGCTATTATATTATAGTCATCGGCAAGCGTTACCTTCTGCTCGGCTAACCTGTTTCCTTTTATGTCTGTTATGAAGATCTGGGCAACCTTTCCTCTCACTCCACCAGCTATTACCAGGTTGGCATGGTCAGTCGCCGGATTCGGGAACAGGACCATCGCTCTCGACATGTCAACGATCTTCACGGGCCTTATATTACTATACCGCACCGGTCCATTCGATTGATTCAATCGAAGCCTGTAGTAAGATGTACCCCTGTATGGCGCGTGGTCTACAATCTTATATTCCTGGAATTGATCATGACCAACCCCTTCTACGTAAGCGAAATGTTCCCAGTTGGTGCCATCAGTACTGCGCTCTACATCATATCCCAGGAAGCCTGGACCTTCATTTCCTGACCAATTCATTTTCACCCTGACATTATCATCCACTGCAGCATCGAATTCCGAGAGATTCATCTGCAACACGGTATTGTCCACGATCACGCGATAGTCTTCCACTTCTCCCATGTCATAATAGCCAGTAGAATTCGCAGTAGTCATATTATATGCACTCGAGGTAATACGGATACGCAAGTAAGTATAAGAACCGGTGACCAGCGGCGACGGTGCGCTTGGCCAGCTCATCCAAAACGATTGAGGTGCCGCTGCTGAAGGAACTGTGATGGGTGTTATGCCCTCGCCAGGATTAAAGAATCCATTGCCATTGAAATCGAGCCATGCGCAAAGTGTGGCTGGGCTACCGGTGTTGTTCGTTACCGTTACTCTCGCGAGATAACTACTCGAAATCGGTGAGAAAATGGGAACGAATGCAAGCCCATCCTCGAAATTATCTTCGACGGTTGTAAAGCCTCGCTTCAACCATTCCACATCTTCGTCCGCACCGAGCTTCAAACGTGTACGGACGTTAGCGACTGTTGGTGTCAGTGTATCATGACATGCGGGCGACCATGGGTCTGGATCGTATGTCGCAGGCGCATCACCAAAATCAAGGAAAGGACGATAAGGTCCTGCCGCATCACCCCAACTCGCCGATGCACCTGTTGGAATCGTCGGTCCGAGTGGCGCAAATATAGTATTGAGCGTACCTACACCGGTTGTACCATTATATAAAGATATCGCTGCATCAACATTATATATTCTCTCATCCCATCCAATGGAAACCTGGCGTGGAATGACACCCGCTGGCACGTAGTTGACACGATTTCCGGTCATGAGGTTAAACGAATAAAAGTCAACCTGCCCGCTCTGTGAGCCATCGAAGTCTGTAAGTACACCATTCGATATAGCGAAGTCACTCCAGTCGTGTATGTTCTGGGCATTCGTACCGTCATCCGCCGTTACACCCCATACCTGCGTTGCGGGAGGAACTGCATTACCTGCAGCGTCGAAATCGATCTTCCATATTGTAGACTTTCTGCCCGCAGCATAAGAACCTGTACCGGATGTTCCTGTATATCCTTCGATACCCAGGTATAGAGAGCCATTATAAAAAGTGGCCGCACCCGATTCCACACCCGACTCATAAGTAGGTATTCCAAACGTGTTGACATTTGGGATGACCACGGAGATCGTCTTGGCATCTACGTCATATTTCTTAAGCGTCTTGTCAGGCGTTGGGTTGGCTGTCAAACTAAAAGTATAATACACTACCCTGTCATACGGGTCGTACGCAAGCGAGTTGAGACGATTGTGTGCCGGCTCATTGAATAGGAAATATCCTCTTCCATTAGTCGGATCCACATAGTAGATGTTGTTGTTTACAACTGTAACTACATATTGTGGCTGACCAGTGAACGGTCTTGATATCTGTTGGTAATTGGCTGGAAAAGTTCCGGTAATACATGCGTCGATATCGGATAACCAAACGTCACCGGCAGCATTGCTAAGGGTGATGATGATCTGCCTTGCCGCACCCTGTACCCTGACATTTATCGTTCCCCTATTGTCCGTACCGGCATAAGCCGTGGCTGGACCGGTAGCAGTAGCCGAGATAGTACCCGAACCACCAACAACGATACCGGATGTTCCCACGACGGTGACCATGCGAATGATCTGCGACACACCCGCCGCATTGGTAGCAACTACATTGACACGCTGGCTCGCATCGATATCAAACAACGAGAAACTCGCCGTATCGACATTAGCATCGAAAGTCATCGTGATCGTTGTACTGGTTGCAGCAGCAGTCGTGAATTGAACGTCGTCCCCTGCCGTCGCATAACTAAGAGCATGCGCCGTGTTGACGCCATTTTCACCATTAAGTGTAATGTTTGCCGCGGGAGCCATGCTGAAATTAACCCGTCGAGTTCCCATCGCGAAATTCTGGTTGTATGGAAAAGCGGCTGAGGGGTAGTATGTGGAATACCTTGTATTGTTTGACGGCAAAAAATCCAGGTGATCCCAATTGAGTTCCGCGGCGGTATACCCGGCAGGACATTGAGCCTGCCCGCTAATTCCAACCAACATTAACACGAGAAAAACGGGAAAATTCAGTGTAAAGGTTTTTTTCATAAGCACAGGTTTCTTTGGTTTTCAAACTGCGGTCGGGTTTTCAAGAAAGATATTGGTTGCTAATTCGTCCTTGCAAATACAGGAATTTGCTTATGAAAATTATAACATCAATCTAAAAACACCTACTTCCGCAAGCGTTTGATTACGCAAAAAGTACATATCCCAATTAGATTTACAGATGATAGTGCCATTCACGAAAGGTGCCTGTTAATATCACTATAGCAGTTATACTACGAGATCGAAATATTTGCTGTAACTCACTCATTTAATGCAATAAAATAGATAATGGAAAACCCTTATTCGAAGTAAGATGACAACATATTGATAATCAATATGTTGTTTAAAATAAAAAACCTCCTCCTTGAAAGGAAGAGGTATACTACTAAAACGAATAATCCACTATTGCTTAGCTATTCTCTGCGTGCTAACAATTTCGTTACGACCGTTCTTTACGGTTAGAATATATAATTGTGCGGCCATTTGACTGAATGGTATGTTCAGCTCTTTACTTCCGGATGAAGTTGCAATACTCTCTTCATAAACTTTTCGTCCAGTGAGATCGGTGATACAGATGAGATATTGTTCCGGCCTGTTACTCGTAAACTTGATTTGTACGAAATCAGTCACCGGATTAGGATAAACAGTCACCTGGTAATTTGCCGGATCATAAAAGACATTGATCACCTGGCTGTATGTAACCCTACCATCCTTATCAGTTTGGCGGACGCGGTAATAATTATTCCCAATTGCTGGATTTGCATCGATCATCCAGTATGGAGCGACTGCAGGGCCTTTACCTATCTGTGTGAAGTCGGTTCCATTCAATGATTTTTCAACGTGGAAGTTATCATGCATTTCATCTGTGACCGCCTTCCAATCCAGACGCACCATTTCATTTTGCTGCAATCTTCCCGTGAAACTTATGAAATGTACGGGCAATGTAATAAGCGGCGTGATGCTCTTCACGACCTTGAAATCGTCTATGTGAAATCCCTCATCCTCGCTGAAATCATAAGAGGTTGCGCCACTCGAAGTGAATTCAAGCCGGATTCGGAGTGCCGGTGTATTTAGCCATTCCTCAAGGTCGAACAACTCTCTTGTCCATTCTTCCCTGATTCCCGTAAGTGATGGGTTGCCATTGATCGTACTTCCATCTAGTGTTCCAGGTTCCTGGATGGTGGTTGTACCGGCTATCGCCGTCCAACTCGCACCTCCATCATCTGAGACCTGCACCTGGAGTTTGTCGCGGAAATTCTCCGCCCTGTGCCTCACCCAAAAACTCACCCACGAAGCAGTGGCATCACTTAAGTCGATCGTACCTGTATAGGTCGCGCGCCTGATTGAACTCGAACTGTAATTACCTCCCGGTGATTCAGTCAATGACTTTGTTCCACCGTATGCTCTCTCCGTCGTGTAATTCCATCCACCTGTTACCGCCCAGTTGGTTCCCACGGTTGAACCTTCCATGTCATCGGAGAAAATAGTGACAGGGTTATAAAATTTTGTAACTGTATCGTAATAAGTATATCCACCCGTTTGGATTCTCCATGCGAATCGAACACGTTTTCCATTGGTAACGCTTGTAGAAAGTGAATAGGTAATGCTTCCGCTGTAAGTATCACCATAGTTTGTAAGCGACGACACCGTCACCGTTGAACCAACCGAGCGCACATTTTCGAGAGGCACCACTGTTATATCTACCGGCTGGTTCTCTAAACCTACGCGGGTGATCTTGAAATCGAATGATCCTGAAGTTGAGGCCAGGTCGATGTCAGAGGCATCCTGCAAGTTCACATATGAGCCCGCGGCATATAACAATTGAAGATTCTGATATGTCATTCCTTTACACAGGTTGACAATCTCACTCGCAGGTGCCCAGAATGAGCCAAAGGATCCACCTGTTCCGCCACCGGCACCACCTTCGCCAGTCATACCATACACCTTCCCTTTTGTTCCGGTTCCGACGTTTCCTTTAAGCATCCAGTCTTTCACACCTCCCGCTACTTCATAGCCAAGCGCCTGTGGGCTATTGCCCGAGCGCATACCGTTATATGTTCCCATCGCGGCGGAAATATATGTGTAGAACTTATCATCATCTGCTGACATCACATTCGTCGCGAGGCTCGGTCTTCCGAACGGCAGTGAATAGTATGGACCATAAGCGTGCTGGTCGATCATCGCTATAAAATGTTTCGTATAAGTAAAATTGCGGATCGCTTGCGTCTCTGGTTCTGAGAATGGAGCAGTGCCGTAATAAGTATCGTCGAATCCATCGCTACTACCGCACGAAGTAGGATCGCCTATAATCGGTGAAGAACAATTACCCCAGTCGACACCCCAGTTACGGTTGAGATCTACTCCCCAACTCGATCCAGCATTGTCTCTTCTATTTTTTCTCCAACCACTTCCTACGCCGCCATTATTGCGATTGTACTCCCAACCATCGGGATTCATACAGGGGATGATGAATACTTCCCTGTTATCGACGAGGTCGCGTATACGAGTATCAGTACCATAGTTCTGGCAGAGGTACTGCATTAGAAAGATCATGCTACTTCCACCTATGGCTTCGCGAGCGTGTTGAAGACCTATGAACAGCACTTCAGGCTCATTAAGCTGATCCGTTGCCACCTGGTCTGAGATCTTAATACACCAGATGTCGCGCCCCTCATGGGATTGCCCGAGAGATATCTTCTGAGCGATGGTTGGATAACTGGCCACGAGTGTATTCATTGCAGCTTCCATTTGAGCAAAGCTATAATAGCCCCCGAATGTTGGCTGTACGGTAAAGGCTGTTGGTTCAGCGATTATATCATCAACTGTCTTTTGATTTTGCTCCATGGCTAACCGCTGTTGTTGCGGATCGATGCCTTTCGCCCTTTCGGCATAGAACTTCCTGTTTAACGTCTCGAGCCGTTTGGCTACGTCGTCAACGAGTATCTCGTAACGATGTGCTGTTGTCCTCAATTTAGCGAGGTCGCCTGCGCCGATCTCTGTGATGATGACGCCGTTCTCCAACTCCTGGAAGTGGTCGATCTGCAATAGTCCGATCAAACGAGCCCTTTCCGATTTATCGGAGGGTGTGTAGATTTTGACAGTGCTGTATTTCTCCTGTGCATGAGCAAATTGAAATACAAGCATGCAGATGACGATTAGCACTTGGACTTTTAAGGGTTTCATATTTCTATGGATTTTGCTGTCGCATTTGCGCCAGTTTTCACACTTAATATTACTGATTTAGGGCTGAAAACAGGGTGTCCCAATGCCACGTATTGACTACGGAAAGTAGATTTCCTGTATACGTCGGTACGGGATTCTCAGGCCTATTTGAAAACTACGAGTGGGGGAATGGAAAAACCCCTGAGGTAGGGGCTCTTCAAGGTAGGTTTAACGTTTAAGGGTTTAACGTTTAACGTTCTGCAGGTTGAACAATCCTTGGTCTATAGAACCATAATACTGCTCGATCTTAAGAACGTTAAACATTAAACGTTAAACGACTAAAGTTTTTGCAACTTCACCTGCCTATCAATACCTGCACCTTGTACGCGCAGATAATAGACTCCAGCAGAAAGTTTGCCTGTATTTATCGTCATTTGGTTGGTACCAGGCATCAGCGACTTCTTTCCATGGAGTACGATACGACCTGTGTTGTCGACCATTTTCCATTGAGCTTCACCTTCGCCGGTAGTTGTAATGGCCACCTTCGCTTCATCATGGACAGGGTTAGGCGATACTACAACGCGTCCACCCGCAGGGGCGAGCGAAATAGTAATGACGTTAGAATAGGTGTACTCGCCATCCTTATCGACCATCTTCAACCTGTAATAGAGAACGGTAGCAGGCTGATTGAGCGCGCCGTTATCTTTATAAGTATATTCCAACTTCGTGTTACTATTACCTATTGCACCTACAGTTCCGATACTAGTATAGTCAGTACCGTTGATACTTCTTTCTACAATAAAATGAAGTGTGTTTGTCTCCTGGCCAGTGGCCCACTGCAGGTTGCTTACGCTGTTTTGCAATGCACCTCTGAAAGACAATAACTTTACTGGTAAGGTAATGGCACCGGTGTATGTGTATTCCACAATTGTTCCTGCGTCACGGGCTACATAGAATCGTTGTGCATCAGGGCCAACGATGATCCTACGTATTCGTGTTCCTCCTCCGCGGAAATAGGATACTGTATCGCCAGTAATGGTAGTACCATCCGCGCTGAGTTTCATCCTGTACACCAGGTTTTCTTTAAGAGGTGTGACAAAGATGGAATTCTGCCATCCTGGTATACGAACGCTTCCATAAAATGCAATGCTCGAAATGGCCGCTGAAGGCCATTGAGCATTCGAAGATCCATTTGCAGGATATGTGCTCGGCCATGTTGTATTATTATGAAAGAATGTAAACATAGGTTGCGTGGTTCCTGTACAGTTGGTGACCTCATTTGCAACGGTGGTTCCACCAATCTTGAATCCATTGACGTCACCATCGCACTTTCCCGAAACCTTATCCCAACCATAGTTATTTGTAGACTGGATATAATTCAGTTCATCATCCGCGCGATCAGAATGTTCCGCGCTATACAATTTGAAAGCTCCACCTGCCCAGCCCCAAACGAGACCTTGCGGGTTACGGTGCCCATAAGAATATACATAATCCTGGGGCGTGATCGCAGATGCATCATAGTAAGGATTATCATCCGGTACCCATGCATCAAGACCAGCGTCTCCATCTGTTTCTGAATTAAGACGAAGGATCTTTCCTTCAAGCACGTCTATATTCTGAGCATTATTCGTACGGGTATTGTTTGTCAACTGGCCTGCACCCATATCACCAATTGAATAATAAAGACGCATTTGGGAATTCAAACCTCCACCCACACCTGGCTCGGAGACAGGACTAAGCACAAGTCTTCCCGAATTGTGGTCACTGCTTCCAGGCATGTTGTCTAATATAGTAACAGGGCTGCTTAGCGTTGTACCGTTCCAGGTATAGCGGACGATCCTTGTGCTAAATGGACAGGAAGGACCGGGGTTAGGACAGTTTGTGACTGCTCCTCGTGCATAAACATAAGCGATATATACCCATGGCTTCAGCGCACGTATAGTTGGGTCTGAAGAATATAAGTTTGGATGAATCGCCATACCCATCATACCACCTTGTGGTTGTGTACCTGTAGCGGGAAAAGTCTTCTCTCCCGTTGCGACCAGGTCAAGCAACACTGTCTTGGTACCCGAAGCAATGTTAATCGTAGAAAGTTTATAGACCCGGTTCTCCGTGATCCATAAGGTCCCATTGGGGCCATATAACATTTCCCAGGCGCGGTCCAGACCAGAGACAACTGTTCGTGTAGTAAAGGGTTCTGATTGCGAGGATGCTTTTAATGCAATAAGCAGGGCAAGCATGTAGACGATTTTTTTCATAGATGGATGGAATTACTTGACTTCTAAATTATTAAAATGTTTATACCTGTGCAATCGGGTTATTGCTCGCTTTTGACTGTAAAATTCCCAAAGGTGATCGCAATTCTACGATCAAGCTTAGCGGGAAAAAAACCCGCGCTAATACAACAGCACGGGTTGATTGGATTAGTAATTGAAAGCGTTTATTGTTTTTGAATTTTTACAAGATTATCGATACCTGCACCATTGACGTTAAGATAATACACACCTGCCGACAATTTATTCATATCGATATAGAACTGATTGTTACCCTTTCTGATATTCTCACTTCCGTTCGATATCACACGACCGCTGTTATCAGTCAGTTTCCATTGTGTCTTCCCATCCCTGGTAGCTGTGATTAGCACCCTAGCCCTGGAAGCGACTGGGTTAGGTGTAACAGCTATTTTACCCGTCATTGTTGGAAGAACGATCGTGATCACATTCGAATATGTGAATTGCCCATCCCGGTCCATCATCTTCAAACGATAATAGAGAATAGTTGTTGGTTGCTGTCCTGCCTCATGGTCGATAAGGTTATACTGTATTGTGCTGTTGCTAGAACCTGCAGCAGCGACGTTGCCGATCGCACTATAGTTATTACCGTCGAGGCTGCGTTCAACAACGAAGTGAGATGTATTGGTCTCCTGTGTTGTCTTCCACTCAAGCAAAGTAGCATTACCCTGGAGCTCACCTGTAAATGTCAACAGGTTTACCGGCAACGTGATTGGCGCGGATCCGAAGTAGAAAGTAGAGAAACTGCTAACATCGCCACCCAATACATAACCGAACTCCCCGTGTGCCAGGGCAACGCCGGTCGTAACGGCTGTTGCGTTCGAATACGCCACGTTACCACAGGTGTCACTGTTCTTTAGAATCTTTAGATCGCCGATACTACTGATACCACTAAGAGGGTTGGCGTCGAGTGTATCGAATTCCGCCTTCGAAATATATAATCTTATACTGACTGGAGTGACAGGCGTATTCTTTGGGTTAATAGTGATGTTGCGATTGAGGTATCTCTTCGATCCAGTGACGCGTGTTGGACCACCGTGCACATAAAACGAAGACCTAATCGTATCGAGAATATTTCCATTTGCTTTTATCTCGGCCATAATATTACCCTCGGGTCCTGTAATGGGAACCCAGAGGTTTGTATTCATGGAATCAATTATGATGGTAGTACCGGGCAGGCACGATCCGGGAGAACCGGCTGTGACATAGATCGAATCCGATATCGAACTCTTACCGGCAACATCACTGTAACCAAGGAAGGAATACTTCTGCACACAACCTCCACACGCGGGTACCACGGGGCTTGCCGCACTCGGACCTGAAGTAGTGGCAGATCTGTCCATGACTACATACATGTCTCTTCCATTCGGAGAGAATGCGATGTCACGGAAGCGGTTGGTACTTCCAAAATAACTAACTGTATCGAAGCCAGCTGTCTTCACTATTGTGGTATCACCAGCGCCGAGTTTCAACTTCAGGATCCTTCCCCATTTCAATGAACTTACGATCAATGAATTTTTCCAGTTAGGAATGATGTTGTTTGAATAGAAGTCCATTCCCGACCAGCCTTCGGATGGCCATCCGCCATTACCGGGGTTGGTAAGCCAGATATTATGAAGGCTCGCCTGAGGCTCCGCATACGCAGAAAAAAGCGGGTCCTTGTATTTTGCATATGGCCTGGTGTTGATACTATCGGCATTAAAAGATTCATCATTGATCATCGGACAGCTGGAGGTTGTATTGGAAGCGCCTGCAGTCGATGTATTATAATTATCGTCTGCCTTGTAGCCTATCACAAGCGGATGGCCATAATTCTTATAGCGTTGAATGATATTAATCTCGTCGTCGCTATATGGTCCGTGAGAGGAGCCATAAAGAATTTTGTTCAAGGTATCAACGGCGAAGCCCTGGTTGTTTCGGATACCGATACACCATACCGCGCTATTCGTATAGGGATTGTCATTAGGAATCCACCGCTGGTAGGTATTTACATCGGCATCTGGAACGAGCCTGAAACGAAGGATCTTTCCTTCGTACGAAGTAGAGTCCTGTGCCCTCATAGGACGGTCCCTGTTACTGAACTGCCCTGAGCCCATGTCGCCTGCGGCATAAAATAAGAAGCTAGAGTCTCCGACCTTCGCAATTGCCATTCGTTGAGAGTTGTGGTCGTTGCTACCACGAATGGTATCGCAAATAGAGATGGGTGATTCGAGTTTCTTAGTAGTTGGATTGTAATTGAAACGAGCGATCCGGTTTGTAAAAAATATGCCAGTAGGCGAAGAGCCGCCGTTAGAAGTGTGTATGTATGATACATATACAAAGTTCTTGGGGTCGGTTGGATGCAGCAAGTTGGGATGCAGAGCGAGTCCCGCTAGGCCACCTTGTGGTCCACTCGCCGCAACGTCGAAAGTCAAATTAAAAGCCGTTTCGGCTGGAAGAGTAAAGAATGTACTCCCCTGGGAAATATTTAGAAGCGTGTCTCTAACACCAGTAGTTGGATGCATGCGGTATATACGACTTCCTTTAGATTCAGTGATCCAGAGATAGCCATCAGGACCGTAAGTTACCTCCCAGGGATCGGCTAATACACCAGGTGCTGAGAGAATAATCTGCCTGTACACTTCTTTCATCCTTCCTGCGGTTACGTTTGTCGGGGCAGAGGGAGTGATGGACAATGTGAATACCGATCCCGCATTCGCAGTTGAGGCGCCAAGGTTACCTGTGCCATGTCCATATACTCTTATATAATATGTCGAGTTTATATCGAGTCCAGTCAGATTAAGAACATTTGTTTGAGTATTACATGCGAATGAAACCAGCGAACCGCATCCTGTTGTTTGAGAGAACACCTGCATGCGGGCACCAGATGTTGCCAGGTTGGCTCCAACACTGCCGAGCGTAATGGTAGCATACGATGCAGGAGCAATGAAACGATACCAGACATCGTCATCGGGATCACCAAGGCACCCAGTCGGAATTCCGGAACTTGCTGTGGCGCCAAACAAGCTTCCCATAAGGTTTGTTGTTCCGGGAACAACGGAGGTCGCAGAAGAGCATTCATTATTTGACTCTCCCGTAACGGTAAAGCCCCATCGCGAAGGATTAGAGCCCGTACCTGCAGTAGTAAAGACGCGGAAATAATAAATAGTGTTAGCCGCCAGTCCACCCCACGATCTTTTGGCGCTTACATTAAAACATCCCAATGTGTTTACTGCAGTTGCATTTGCACACGTGGTAGCATTATACAATTCAATAAATGTATTGGTTGAAGTAAGTGAAGAAGGATTCGATGTAAGCGTTACGGAAATAGTTGCAAAGGTTATTCCACCGACGGGAGTAGTGAAGCGATACCATACGTCGTTTCGCGTAGCATTACATGTGCTTGTGGGACTTCCCGTAGCATTGGCCAGGTATAAATCACCGGTAGCCGTGATAAAAGTTCCCGATGGTGTGAGGTTTACTGCAGACGCGCAAAGGTTATTTGCGGTTTGTCCCGTTGCCTGCTGAACAATAACAATAAATAACAAACAGAGTAGTGGTTGCTTCATGGATGGTGGATTTTGAGAGCGCAAAATATAAATCTTTCACATAACTACTAAGAGTATATACACCTTACATATGCTAGTATTAACTCTTAGTAAACTATCGTAGTATTCCTATTGTATTCCTTTATGGTTTTCTCTTATTTTGCACTGGAGACCAACATCCTTAGATGACCCACTAGATCCGTAATTATGAAAAAACTTATACGTGCCTGTATATTCCCACCTGGCATTTTACTGTTTTTAATCGGGAGTTTTTTATTCCCAGTTACTACGCACAGCCAAGCAAACAATTTGATTTGCGCGGCTACTCCTATTACATCATCGCCCTCATGTTCCAGTGCGGGTAATAACGTAGCAGGTAGTATTACCGGGGCAACTACTTACACTGCATTATTAGGACTTCCAGGCTGTGGTGTTGCAACTAGAAATGATGTCTGGTACTCCTTCATCGCTCAGAGTGCAAATCCAACAATTGTGCTTACCACAGTGCTCGCCAATCCGCGTCTTACGCTTTTCGGCGGTACCTGTGCTGCGCCTATATCACTTTTCTGTGGTACTACAAGTATCAATGCTACAGGCTTGTTGGTTGGAACAACATATAGAATTCGGGTGTATAATGATCCCAATGCCACCGGTGCATTCAATATTTGTGTGATAGATCCTCCGGCAAACGATGGCTGTCTTGGCGCTTTCGTTCTTCCCGTTAATAATTCCTGTGCGAAAACGTTTAGTACTATCGAAGGTGCTACTCCTTCAGGGATAGCATGGCCTTGCGGTGTGGCAGGTGGTATCGACTTATGGTACAGGTTTGTTGCCGAGTCTCCCAACGCTACAATAACCACGGCGGACTTTGGCGCAAATTTCATTAACAGGAGAATTCAGTTATTCTCGGGTTCCTGCGCAGGATTGATATCGCTGTTTTGCGTCAATACCAATTCAATGGCAGCTACCGGGCTGATTCCAGGAAATCCTTATTGGATTCGCGTCGGTTCAACAAGCACAACTACTCCGGCGACTGCGGGTGAATTCAGCATTTGCGTTTTCAACACTCCTGATCCCCAGCGTCACGGTAATAGCTACGTCAACCTTTCTAAGAGATCAGCGGGTGGTGTAGTTCAAAAAGGTGACACACTCGAAATACGCATGACGATTAACGTGTCGGGTGGTACCTGCTTCAGTCCAAGATACCTGGCTAACATCCCAACGCACACGGCAATGTTGACAACCACGGCTGACTCTATTCGAATCATTACTAACGAAGGCCTTACGTTCAGGCGTTATACGCCACTCACAGGTGACGATGCTGCAAGCTATGTTCCATCACCACTCGGGGCTAATCAATATAATATCCGTATCAATCTTGGAATGGGCGCAACCTTGCCGGGCACGCCTGCAAATAATCTGGACAACGAAACAGCCTCAGCTACGGGCCAGCTTATTGCAGCGGGCGCGGCAAACAAACCTCGTGGGGGCGGTGGTATGCTATTCGCTACTTCGTTTAGAGTTAGAGTAACCGGCGATGTCGACAGTATTATTAATCTCGGAGCATCAAAATTTGTATATAAAACGACCGCTGGTGGCGCGGATGTCACACTGTCGGGCACACCATACAAAATACTTATTACAGATCCTTTGAGTTTGTGCGCGAGTGCAACTGGTATAAACAGTGCCGTGGAATCCGGCGGAACATTCGGCTCGGGAAGCACGTTGAACAGGGCTACCGACCTAACAACCCCAATCCCCGGATATACCTTCACGAACTCCGCACCTTTGCAAGGCATTGGTGATGGTCAGTACAGCATCGTTAAGAACATGAGTCCATATAGCGGCACCAACAGGCTTGCTGAGCGAACGCCTACGTGCCCTACACCCATGCCTTCAAACAACGCCTGCGCCAATCGTATGCACGGTGGTCACTGGGATGTTGATGGAGACCACACAGGATCTAACAATTCAATAGGAAATGTTCCGCCTGCAGACGCCACGCCGGCTGGATACATGTTGATGGTAAATGCTGACTATGTAGCATCTGAAACCTATCGGCAGACCCTTACCAATCTTTGTCCCAATACATACTACGAGTTCTCTGCATGGTTGAGAAATATTTGTCCAACTTGCGGTATCGACTCTACGGGTACAACCTATTTACCAAGAAGACCAGGGGTATTACCTAACCTTACTTTCTCCCTGGATAGCGTAGACCGCTACAGTACTGGCGAAGTGAGTACAGCCAGTGGTTGGGTAAAGAAAGGATTCGTATTCATCACCGACTCCACACAGACCAGCGCCACGTTCGTCATCCGTAACAATTCTCAAGGCGGCGGTGGTAATGACTGGGTAATAGATGACATTACGGTTGCCACGTGTTTGCCAAACATGAATTACTCACCTTCGCTCAACCCTACTGTCTGTGAAGGAAATCCACTGACGATTAATGATACCATCCGATCCTATTTCGATAACTATATACACTATAAATGGCAACGAAGCACCGACAACGGTGCTACCTGGACTGACATTACCGCAGCACAAACTGCGCCGCCGGGACAGGAAAATGAATACATAACTTCTTACACCATTCCGCCATCGGCTACAACGACTGCCGACAGCGCCGACCTTTACCGGGTTATCGTAGCTACCACGGTAGCAAACCTTGGAAATACGGCGTGCCAGGTTACGGATGGTATCAGTATCATCAACCTCGTAGTTGAAGATTGTGGTATACCATTGAAAACGGATCTCCTCTCCTTCCATGGCAAACTAGTCACAGACAGGAGTCATCTTAGTTGGACAACTTCGAAAGAGGATGGCCCGATCAAGTTTAACATTGAGAGAAGCGCCGATGGAAATAATTTCCAGATAGTGGGGACAGTGAATGGCTACACCAATTACACTTCGACTGTCAACTCATATACCTTCATAGATCCTCAACCCGTGTCGGCGAAAGCCTTCTATAGATTGATACTCGTCGACGAATCTAACACGCGCAAATATTCACGAACCATTCAACTAAGCAGGCAGGCGAATGCGGGAATCGGACTTGTGAACGTGATCAATCCATTCCACCATTCATTGGAATTCGATGTGGCCGCTACAGGCGATGAGAAAATTGAAGCATTCCTGGTCGACATTTTCGGTAAGGTCATCAGAAAACAGGTATTTGTAGTGCATGCGGGCATCAACGCCCTTAGCCTGCCGAATACGGAAAGCCTTCCGGATGGAGCCTATATATTCAGAGTTAAAAGCAATGAGTTCCTCATAAACAGAAAAGTGCTGAAGAAAAATTGATTTGTTTTAATCCCTACCCCGTGAACCGTCTCAGTAGAGGCGGTTTTTTTTTGAGACACCCTGGGTTTTGTTGATAGCTTAAGAGAGTGAGTAGTGAATGGTGAGTAATTCACGTTGTTTGCATCTCCTTTTCCCTATCGAGCAGCTTATTTCAATACACGGGGTGCCATTCACTATTCACTACTGACCATTCACTACTGAATAAAAACCTGTAATTTTATAACCATGAACACACCTGCAAAGCCAGTGATCGGTATTTCCTGTGGTGACCTCAATGGCATCGGCGTAGAACTGATCATAAAAACTTTTTCCGATAATCGCATTCTCGAAATGTGCACCCCTGTGGTATTTGGATCTAATAAAGTGATTAATTTTTATCGGAAGACCATTCCAGAAAGCAGCACTTTCAACTATCAAAACATTAAAGACTTTTCCAGGCTGAACCCTAAGCAGGTCAACGTTTTCAATTGCTGGGAGGATGACGTCGCGGTCACGCCGGGTCAATTGACAGAGGCTGGTGGAAAATATGCGATCATGTCGCTCCAGAGCGCCGTTGCTGCATTAAAACAAAAGCAGATTGAAGGCCTCGTGACCGCACCCATACACAAAAAGAATATCCAATCTTCGGAATTCAGCTTCACCGGGCATACTCCATATCTGAAGAATATTTTTGCCGTGAATGATGTAGTAATGATGCTTTGCGCGGGTGATTTTCGTGTGGCGCTCGTCACCGAACACCTACCAATCAGTGAAGTCGCCGGTAACATCACCAAGGAAGCAATAGTAAGTAAGTTGAATATCATTAATAAGAGCCTGCAAAAGGACTTCGGGATCGACAAACCAAGAATCGCTGTACTTGGATTGAATCCACATGCAGGCGACGAAGGACTGGTTGGTGCCGAAGAAGAGACGATTATCAAACCCGCTATCAAAGAAGCGAAGAACAGTAACATACTCGCAGTGGGCCCATACAGTGCAGATGCATTCTTTGCGCGTAGCTATCACACGAAATTCGATGCTGTACTAGCAATGTATCACGACCAGGGACTCATTCCTTTCAAATCACTGGCAATAAGCGAAGGGATTAACTTTACTGCCGGATTGCCTGCAGTAAGAACATCACCCGACCATGGAGTTGCTTTTGATATTTCCGGTAAAGACAAAGCTGATACCTCCTCATTCCTCGCTGCGCTCCTCGAGTGCAGGAATATTATTCAGCAACGCACATACTTCGAGGACAACCGCAAGAATCCCGTGCGTAAGATAACTGCCGAATCTTTCGCGAGGATGGAAGATGAGGAAATCCGGGAAAGCTGATTATAGGTTGTTTTGAACCACATAGGCACATAGGTTTCTCGCTCTGTTCCTGTTTCTGTTTTCTGTTCCCGTTCCTGTTCCTCTTTCCGTTTCTCTTTCTCGCAAGAGTGAGAAACAGAAACAGAGCGAGAAACAGGAACAGAAAACAGAAACAGGAACAGAAGAGGGTCCCAAGACCCTCTTTATTCTTTTATATCTCCATTAGCTATTCTGCTTTCACAAGTTTACCCTGCCTTATCTCATTCCCCTGATGAATAGTCAGGATATAGATTCCTGCCTTCCATGTGGGTTCGTTTTGAACATAGATAAGGTTATGTCCGCGATTAACGGTCTCGTTCAAAGTCTTCAGAACCTTCCCACTAATGTCGATCACACGAAGCGTAACTGGACCATTGACTGTCGCCACATATTTAACGGAGAAGTTGCCGACCACGGGATTGGGAGATATTACCAATGATTCGGACTGGCGGTCCGAAGTGAGTTTCACTATCGCGGAATATTTTATGACATCTCCGATCTCCGTCATACTTAATCTGTAATAATTTGTTCCCGGTGGGAAATTGTTATCGCTAAACTTGTATTGATTAATGCCGGCCGATGCATTTGCGTTCTGGTGATTTATGCTCACGAAGTGGCGTCCATCCGTACTACGCTCTACATCAAAAGACTTAACCTCCATGGCGGACTCGGTTACCCATCTCACCAGGTTCTCGCTACCCTGGGGCGAGACACTAAAACTTCTAAGTACCAGTGGCAACGGACCAGACGAACATGCCGGAAATATCTTAACTGAATCGATGCTCGATAATCCAGCACCATCTATTACTCTCAGTCGAACGAACCAGTAATAGCTTTCTCCGTTGCAACCAATTCTGGCAATCGCCCCGGAAGTGATCCGCGCCGTGTCAATTGCTCCCGGATGTTCGTGGTTATTATGACGTAAAGACTTCTGCCACTCATAACGCAGCTGTGATGAAGAATGCTCTGCGTCGACAACAGTCGAAGTGAAGGCATAGACCGAATCCGAACCAAGGGCATAGAAGGAATTATCAATTGGGCTTGTGATCTCTACCTGCGGCGGTGTATTATTCACCGAAATGATTATGCTGTCGGTGACGGTCACGCTCGAAGCATCCTGAACCGATAAGGTAACAACAAACTTCTTAGGTACTCCAGCAGGCGAAGTGAATGTATGAACGACATCCGCAGCAGTGCTGGTAGGCGACGCATCGCCAAAATTCCAAAGATGTGTGACGCTCGCACCATCGGGATCATATGATTCGTTGCCGGTGAATGATACAGTGAGGGAAGATGGACCATACGTCACATCAGAAGTCATCTTGACGACGGGAGACTGGTTTCCACCGTATGTGATTCGCTTCACGGCGTTGACGCCAATATCCACATAGAGGATCGTGCCGTCCAATGGATTCTCCGTCATGAACACGAGGGCCGGAATATTAGAGGCGAAATTGTCTACCTTCTGCACGACATCTGTAAAGTTGACCGTGAATGCCTTGATCCATTTCGCACCGAAATCACCATGGAAGTATACATTACGAAACTGAGTTGGAAACAGGTTGCCCGTATACCAGAACCCGCCGAGACTACAGTTTCCGGGAAAAGGAGTACCCGTAGCATTCGATGCAGGCGTGCCTAGCATTGCCGTTGCCGCCAGGTTACCGGTGAAAATTGGAAGCCTTGATACATTCTCGAACTGCTGCCAATCTATTGCAGGTCGACGGTGATAGAAACGATTTGTATTTCCACTCGTAATCACCTCGGCAGGATTGCAAGGATTGTAAACATTCTTGATGCCATCTGCTGTAGCCTGTTTGATAAGGTCGCGAAACCTGAACCATCTGGGCGTACAACTTCCGCCATTGAACAATGGATTTGGCTCGTCCCTGTTGAGCGTATCATATGCGGAGTATGCAAGCTCTCCTCCTGATGGTGGCACTTCAAAGGTATGACCCTCGAAAATTGGCCAGCCACAGTTCATTCCGGGAGACTTAATGATATCCAATTCTTCGAATGTGCGAAAACCCACATCACCCAGGAAGATTTCGCCAATGTCGCCGGCAGAAGGATTGGTAGATCCTGTTCCTGGCCTTATGGTGAAACGAAAAGGATTTCTGAATCCGAGTGCCCACACTCTTGATTTAGGCGAGCGCACTGCGGAGGCATCGTAAAATGGGTTACTCGAAAGTCCGTTACCGGTTTGCGGATCTATTCTTAATATTTTCCCGTTGTGTGAATTCAACATTTGGGAACGAAATGCACCCACATTTTCCTGTCCCCTGATGATGCCGTCGGCCAAAGCTTGCACATAATAGGTCTGTCCATTATTGCCAACATCAGCTCCATTATACGTCGCGCCATCACCGGCAGACAAAAGTAGCGAGCCATCCGCAGCAAACACAAGACTTCCCATACCGTGAGAGTCATGCAATACCGGTATCCCCGTTGACTTTGTTTCACCGAGTAACACCAGGCGTGTCAGCGTATCCGCAACAAGATCACCAGCATCGACAATGGTCTGATACCGAGTGAGGCGTCCGATGGTTGCCACTCTTTCTTTGTCGATCGGAATAGTTCCGTCATTCATTAAGAATCTCCTGTCTACCACATATAAAAGATAAATAAAACCATTGGCTGCAAAATCAGGATCGAGCGCGAAGCCGGTGAGTCCATGATCATCCCAATTTGCGACCTCATAGGTAAGATCGATTACCGGGGTAGCCTGCTTATCGTACAAGCCAGAGCCATTTCTTATACAGACGAATACTTTCCCGGCCTTTTCCCAGACAAATAATTTTTGCCCGTCCTTGGAAAACGCGGCACCGATGGGCTGGCTCCAACCCGATCCTATGTTTGAAGCCGAAAAGCCCGGCTGTGCGAATACCTGCGAGGCAGCATCGTCACATAGCAATACGAAAACGATAAAGATCAAAAAACGAATTCCTCTCATTATTTCAATTTTAGCAGAATAGGTACTAGTGGAAGCAAAGGCACCAGTAAGTCCAATAAAGGGCAAACCGTTAAATAGGAAATGGAGGATCTGATAGGAATTGAGCGGCTTCAAGCATTGGCTGTCAGCCAACAGAGCACAATTGTGCACACAGGATGGAAACTAAAGGCGGCTAAAATAGATATTAAATTGGGAAAATCAAATGTTGGAAGGAATTTGTCACCGCTTCGATGACCCCTGACTAAATATTGAGTCCGGAATGCCCTTATTGATCACGAATGCGGAGTAAACGATTTCCACTCGCCCTTTCCGATTCTTCGTCTTATCCTTATCGGTCACTTTCTTGGAACCATCATCGTAGTCGAAGGTGACGCCCTTTGGCAATTTGTAATCTTTCGTGTTGAAAGAAAACACCACTTTATCGGGCAGCCCAAACTCAGCATACTTTCCGTAGGCCATTTCCAGCTCGTAGCTGCCATTGTCCCTTGTGGTAGTCTTGGCCTTTCTCACAAGGCCTTGTTCTGCATCTATGTAAAATGTCGATAATACTACATTTGAATTTTCATCCTTTGGCAAAAGACGAACGATTCGGAAATTGGTCTTGTCCTCCTTACCGGCATCGATAATGTCGTAACTACCCGCATCAGACAAGATGGCGCCGATGTTGATATTCACGGAACCCTTTGGAATAAGTGATATGCCTTTCTCATTGTTGATGCGAAGCTGATCGGGCTTCTTATAGTAGACTTTGATGGTAGCAATTGGCGCTTTGATGAAGGTTATGTTCATCTTCATTTTTCCTTTCGCCTCGTAGTCATTGACCTTATCAAGCTTTGCCTTCACTTTAAGGATCAATTCTTCCGCCGTTTGGGCTTTAAGGTTTAGCTGCACAAATACCATCATCAACAGGAACACCACGCATCTTTTCATTTTCGAATGTATTAATTGTTTAGCTCAAAATATTCTTTCTCCTAAAGTGCCATATTGCTATACCAAGGAACAACAGCGAATAGCCAAGGAGAACTGCACCGCTCTTCAACACGGCTGGCAGATTTTCTACCGATCCGTCGATCGTAATGCCCTCTTCACCCTTCACGTAAAAAAAACCTTTCCACCCAAGCATGTGTGTAGTAAACAGGTATGGTTCCACAGAATCATAAAAAGGGATCTGTATTTGCGTGAGTATGGTGAAGATGATGATCACGCAAACAGTGCCCACCACCGGAACGATTGAATTATCTACGAATGTAGAAAGCATGAAGGCGAGTGAGGCCACCGTGATTAGTCCCACGCTCGCGAAAGCAAAGGCCGCCATATATCTCCAGAACACATCCCCCGTATCGATGATGTTGAACTCAAATTCCCTTGGAATCACCATTTGGTTAGTGCCGAATAACAAAATGCTGACTCCGAGAGCGAGCAGGGCCACCCACACGAGCAGCGCAAGCGTATAAATGGTAGCTGCCAGGAACTTTACAAGCAACAACTCGATGCGGCTGGCGGGACGAGAGGCGAGAAGTCGAAGTGTGCCCATGTTAGCTTCCCCTGATATCATATCACCCGCGATCAACGCAACCAGGATCGGTACGTGAATAAGCAATAGATTAAGGATAATGAAACATACTGTGTAGCCGTTCAATACTTCAGTAGGAGGCGCAAAAAAACTATCGTCCATTCCACTCATCATCATTCCCACATATTCCTTCCCATCGGCCTTGAGTGCTATCTGCAGAAGGAGGATTATAGCCGTAATGACAATAAACGCAATATAGGTGCGCGGCCTCTTGAAGATCTTGTATAATTCTATCCTTAATAATTGGAGCATGGTTAGTTCCTGGTTAATGAAAGGAAATAATCTTCCAGTGAGTTTTTAGGACGTATTGAGAAAACATGCACTCCTTTTTCTACCAGCAGCCGGTTCAGCATGGGCACGGACGCCGCAGGCATCATTACAAGTATTGACTCATCCTTGCTATCTAATATATTGGACTTCCACTCCGATTCTTTCAATACTGCAAGTGTCCTCTGCTTGTCGCCAGTGATAAGTTCTACATGAAGCGTATCGGGATTTAATAATTCCTTGCTGAGACCTTCGACTACTTTCTTTCCTTTATCTATGATGAGCATAGAGTCCGCTATCAATTCCATTTCGCTTAATAGATGAGACGAGATTACTAAAGTCTTCCCTTTTTCCCGGCTTAGATGAAGGATCAGGTTACGTACGTCGGCAATCCCCTGGGGATCGAGACCGTTGGTGGGCTCATCGAGTATAATGAGTCTCGGGTCATGAATGAGGGCGGTGGCTATACCAAGCCGTTGTTTCATCCCCTGTGAAAAGGTCTTCACCTTGCTATCTGCCCGGTCCTGTAACCCAACCATGGTTAACTGCTCCAATATCTTCTGCCTCGTTGCCCTTACTCCACTCATTGTTGCAAACAACTTGAGATTCTCGTAGGCGGTCAGGTATTTATATAGATCGGGACGTTCGATGATGGCTCCAACCTGTCGGAGGATTTCCTTGCGATGCTTGAAAAGGTCGAGCCCGAAGATTTCGATGGAGCCCGATGAAGGTGTCACCAGGGTCAACAGCATCCTTATCGTAGTGGACTTTCCAGCCCCATTCTGACCAAGGAATCCATAGACCTGCCCTTCGGGCACCTGGAAGGAAAGACCGCTAACGGCGGTTATTTCCCCGAAGGCTTTACTAAGGTCTTTTACGTGGATTATCGCGGCCATGAGTATAAAGATATTAAAGTTTACCTATTGTTAATCAATGATTTAAATCTTTTTTGTAAAAATTATTGGGAAAACACTTGCAAAAACAACGCAAGGGTATTACGTTTGTATACGATTCGGAAAACCACATAAGTACCACGGGAAAATACGTAAAAACACGTAAAAGAGATTCCGGGGTTTTAAAGAGGAAACCTTCCGAAACGTACCCAAAAATGAAAACGACTCTAACTGCCCTAACCCTTGCCCTGAGCCTGATCTTCACCTTAGATCTTTCAGCACGCACAACCCCTTTTACAGCCATCGCCACCCTTGACGGTACTACCCGTACTGAATCGCTGGAATTCACCAGCTTCGTAGGTACTGTCAATAATAATAAAGTTGTCCTCAATTGGACTATTAACCAGAATGTTACTGCTTACCAGTTTGAAGTTGAGAGAAGCACTGATGGAAAAAATTTCGTGATGGCCGCCCTAGTTTTCGGCACCGATAAAGCAGAAACTGATAATTACATGTTTTACGAGAAAATCAAAGAAGAAGGTTCTTCTTACCGTATCAAGGTCGTTCAGAAGGACGGTACTGTTTACTACTCCTCTATCATTGTAGCTAAAGGCAAATAATTAATACACCGACAGACAGGATAAAGTTTTTGAGGGGTGATTCTCGTTGATAAATTTTTATACACTTAGAGCACCAAAACAAATAGGCCCTTTTTCTAAAGGGCCTTGTTTTTTTACTTAAGATAAGTCTGCAAGTTCTTCACATACTCTTCAAATGCTTTCACTCCCTGGGGCGTTATCCTGCAAATAGTCTGCGGGTAATTATCCTTGAACTGCTTTATCACATCGATATACCCCGCCTCTTTCAGTTTTTGTATCTGTACGCTGAGGTTTCCTGCCGAAGCGCTCGTTTGTTCCTTCAGGTACGTAAATTCGGCCTCCTTCACACTAATAAGTAATGACATGACTGCGAGCCGAAGTTGCGAATGTAATATAGGGTCGAGATCTTTAAACATTTGTTCCAGCTTGTTCTCTTTTATATAACCTGTATTCCTTTTCCATCATTATACCGGGTATCAGCCAGGCAAATACAGCCGACGCAGCAGTTAGCAATAAGTCGATTTTTATGGTTGTAAAAAGCGTGATGAGGCAACAGACCCAGCAGAAAATTCCACCCCAGAGCATCGGGCGAAACTTGAAGGCGGCGCCAGTGACGAAAGTGGGGAAGCCATAAAGTAAGAGGAATAAGGGTGCAATGAATTCGTGATAATGGAATTCAAACTTAATGGCACTGTTCTTTGTAAGTTCCCTGTACTCGCCCAGGAGCGGTCGCAGATCGCCAAACATAGTGTTTACGATAAAGATCATCAGGAAGATGCAGATGCCGAATCCGAGCCAGAGATAATCCAGGAAGATATCGTCATACGCTTTGACCTTTCTTGCCTTCTTCTCCCTGATCGAAATGATGACCTGGGGAATGACCGCTACCAAAGTCAACAGGTAGACATCAAACGGGAGCTTGTATTGAAAATGGATTTCCGACAAGCGTATCAGCGAACACACTGCAATGACTGCCCCCCACATGATTGCACCTACGCCCGTATCATAGTAAGAATCTTTAGCCTTATTGATCATAGTAGCGATCAGGTCGAGGCTTTCTTTCTCGGTGAGTTGTTTTTC
>JACMKU010000122.1 GCA_014379965.1 Chitinophagaceae bacterium | reverse complement strand
TATAAGGGCAGAATCCTAATTTTTTCAAACAGTAAGAAATGATTATGTATCCAAGCTGGTCTTCCGGACTTTCGGACTTTCGGACTTTCGGACTTTCGGACTTTCGGACCTTCCCGGACTTATTCGCACCTAAGAAACTTCCGCGGATCAACCGGCGTTTCAAAATCATACAACATCAACTCCAATTTATCACCCGCTTTAAGTACGCCCACCGGATCGCCGTTTTTGAGCTTCTGACCCTTGGATACAATAACCTTAGATAAGCCGGAATACCAGAAGTATTTGTCGTTGTTGTGAAACATCAACTCCCACTTCCCATCTTCGTCGCGCATTACGTTTGTGACAGTACCACTTATGACTGCCTTAGCAAGGGTGTCGGTAGCGCTTGTCAAAATGATCTTTGGCTGCGCAACGCCCAAGCTATAGGGTTGCTTCTCCGCCGGTGGCTCAACTGCTTGATTAAGGGGGCAGGAAAGCACCCATACAGTATCTTTCTTTTGAGCAGCAGCACCCAATGACAGGCCACCAAACATTACGACGAGGTAGAGGAGTATTTTCATGAGTAATTATTTGTAAGTATTTATCTGCAATTTCTTAGCCATTTCGGCACTCATTCCTTCAGCCGAGGCACCGTAGCCTGTTACAAGCACCCCTTTTTCTCCATCCTTTCCTTCCACCGCATATACAGCGGCCTCGTCTGCGGGGTCTGAGTTCCCCTCAAATCGATAGACCTCGACGATCTCGAAGTCTTCTAGTTTATATGTATTGTTGTTGCAAATGAGACAGTTCTCAGATAGATTGAAGTCCATCGTAAAACTTCGTTTTTTAAGGCCATTGACGGCTTCCGTAACGGTGTCATATGTGTACATACGTTTGAATTTAAGGCGGTTTTCAAAGGTAATGATTCGGAATTCGGGCGGGAGTTTTGGTTTTCCGCGCCTTAAACCTGCCTTGCCTGAATTTATGGTTTAATATTATCAAGAATGTTGAATAACCATTAGGCTTATACGAGGGTAAAATGTACCTTCGCAGCCGAAATAAAATAATTCAAACACATGTCAACAGTTACAAAATCAATTGATTTTTCCCTCCCTTACAAGGTGGCTGATATCTCATTAGCCGAATGGGGCCGTAAAGAAATACGTCTGGCCGAGGCCGAAATGCCGGGTCTGATGTCTATCCGTAAAGAATACGGACCTTCTCAACCTCTTAAAGGCGCCCGGGTAGCTGGTTGCCTGCACATGACCATCCAGACTGCAGTATTGATCGAGACGCTCACTGCGCTTGGTGCTGAAGTTAAATGGAGTTCATGTAACATCTTCTCTACACAAGACCATGCCGCTGCTGCTATCGCCGCTGCTGGTATTGGTGTGTTTGCCTGGAAGGGACAGACACAGGAAGAAGCTGACTGGTGTATCGAGCAGACGTTGTTCTTCGGCGGCAAAGACAAGCCATTGAACATGATCCTTGACGATGGTGGTGACCTCACCAATATGGTATTAGATACTTATCCTGAACTCGTGCAGCACGTAAGGGGTATCTCTGAAGAAACAACTACGGGCGTTCATCGCTTGTATGAGAGAGTAGCAAAAGGCACACTCCCAATGCCTGCTATCAATGTAAACGACTCAGTAACGAAGTCTAAATTCGATAACAAATACGGTTGTAAAGAATCACTCGTTGATTCTATCCGCCGCGCTACAGACGTGATGCTAGCTGGTAAGGTAGCAGTTGTAGGTGGTTATGGTGATGTTGGTAAAGGTTCCGCAGCCTCATTGGCAGGCGCTGGTTGCCGCGTTATTGTGACCGAGATCGATCCAATTTGTGCGCTTCAGGCAGCAATGGACGGTTTCGAAGTAAAGAAGATGATCGATGCGGTAAAAGAGGCTGACATCGTTGTCACCGCTTCTGGTTGCCGCGACCTGATCCGTGGAGAGCATTTCAAATTGATGAACGACAAAGCCATCGTTTGTAACATTGGTCACTTCGATATCGAAATCGATATCGCATGGCTCAACACCAACTATGGCAACACAAAGGACACCATTAAGCCACAGGTTGATATCTATAACATCGAAGGCAATGATGTGATCATCCTCGCGGAAGGCCGCCTGGTGAACCTTGGTTGCGCAACAGGACACCCTTCCTTTGTTATGAGTAATTCTTTCTCTAACCAGACACTCGCACAGATCGAGTTGTGGACGAATCATAAGAATTATGAAAACAAAGTGTACGTTCTCCCTAAGCACCTCGATGAGAAAGTTGCCCGTCTCCACCTTTCGAAGATCGGTGTGGTATTGGAAGAACTCACCGATGCACAGGCAGACTACTTAGGCATCAGCAAGAACGGACCATTCAAGCCTGAGCATTACAGGTATTGATATTGTAAGAATATATTCGCAAACCCGCTTCCTTATGGAGGCGGGTTTTTTTTGGTCAGAAATATCAGAGTTTAAAAGTTTAATAGTTTAATAGTTCTTTGGTGAGTTAGTTTCAAGCTCTAACAGCTACGATCTGGTTTCAGCAACTTTTAAACCATTAAACTCTTAAACTTTCAGACCTTTGGCAACGCTGAACTGGTATGTTCGCCCGCAAAAAAAACAACCATCATGATTCGAAGTGTCACCACTTTTATTTTATTACTATTATTTGTACCCGCGTTTAGCCAGGAGTTACCCGGACTGAAGGTGACTATTAAATCTGCAGTATTAAATGAAACGCGTAATGTGCAGGTGTATCTGCCTTATACTTCGAAGCCAGGACGACAGCAATTCCCGGTAATATACGTTCTCGATGGTGAATCACTTTACTGGCCCACTATCGGAGCGATGCGGTTCATGAACTATAGCAGTTCGCTACCGCAGGCTCCCGAGGCGATTATTGTCAGCATTCCGAACACCAAACGCGAACGCGACATGCCTGTACCGCAGGATGCTTCGTATGAGAAGAATGCCGGAACTTTTCTTCGATTTCTCTCCGAAGAATTAGTCCCACAAATCAATGCGCGGTACCCCGTCAGCGGCCTGAATATCCTCATCGGTCATTCACAAGGTGGCCTGTTCGCTACTTATGCGGGTGTGGAAAGACCCAACTTGTTTCGCTTCATTCTGGCAATGGATGCACCGATGACCATCAATAAAGCATTGTTGGACGTATTCACGCAAAAGATGGATAAGACTTGTGGCATCTATTACTTCTCTGCAGAATCGCTTTACGGCTGGGGCAGCGATTTCAAGATGCTTAAGCAGTGTGATAGCTATGGGCAGATACGAATTGAGGCTGAGAACCACGAGTCGATGCCTTACAAAGGAATCTACGAGGGTCTTAAGTTCCTGTTTCGCGAACATATTCCTGCCATGGCGGATATTGATATTGGGGAGATTCGTGCCTACTACGAACGGCTCTCTGAAAAATTAAATACCCGTTATGCCGTTCCGGCAAAACTTTTATTAGCTCGCACGGTTAATGCCATCAGCAGGTCCGACAAACCGGCTGCGTTGGCTTTAATAAACTACTATGAACAAGAATATGGAACCACTCCTCGATCATCCGCGCTACATGCCAGGGCCAACGCCATCTCAAAAGGCCCGGACGAAAGAGTTCGCTTCTACCTGGCACAGGAATCTCCAACCGAAGATGCAATCAAACCTTACCTGGGCAAATGGAGAGGAATATTGAAAGTGCCAGGCGGAACGGACACGCCGATTGCCTGGGAGATAAAGAAAGTTAATGGGCGGTATGTAATGGATTCCAGAATCATGGATCAATTCAATAGCAAGTCCGATTTCCTGACCGTGACGAGGAACAATGAACTGGCCTGGGGGCGCAAACACCAGGCGGGTGGGATTTACCTTTCGTTGGGCACGCTATCGAAAGATGGCCAAACGCTCTCGGGCACAGAAAACCTTATTGGGGTCGAGATGCCAGTCGGGGCGCCTGCGTTTAAGGTGAACAGTTTTGAGTTTAGGAAAGTTGGAGAGTAGCGGGCTTAGCGTTTGAGGTATTAAGCGTTTAAAAGTTTAATGGTTAAAGAGTTTAAAAGTTCTTCCTACTCGATGTTCGGTTTGTGTTGACCGTTCGATTCTAAGAACTATTAAACCTTTAAACTTTTAAACTTTAAGCCTCCAGCCGCCCTACCCCCGCACGTCTTTTAAATTGATAGGCGAAAACACTTCCCACAACCAACCCCGCGACTAAGCCGCCGACATGCGCGCTGTTGTCGACACCCTGGGAAAAGAATCCCATCACGAGACTTACTCCTGCTGTACAGGCAAGAAGGATCAGAAGAAACTTGTTCCATTCCGCATCGAGCACTTTGAATACAATAACTGCCAGGATGATTCCATACAATCCAAAGATTGCCCCGGAAGCACCGACCGCCACCACCGGTTTGTCGTGCCACCAGAGGCTGACCATTATGAAAATTGCAGGTAAGCAAATGACGGCTCCCGCTACCATGTAATAAAGCATTCTCACCCGACCATTGTCTTTATCCAATCGTAAAAGGTGAACCCTGCGCCGGATAAATACGAGAATCGCCACAACTGCGAGGCCTATGGGTATTCAGTACTGGACCACTTCTTCCTTCAATGGAATGATAGGGAATCTGATATAAAAGAGATAGTAAATCAGCCCGTAGGCCAGTGGGAAAATCAATGCGAGATACAGCAGGGGCAGAAAGACGTTTCGAATCTTGATAAGGTGGGGGTTCATGGTCGAAGTTGGTGGTAATTGTAGCAACCAATATACTCATTACTGGATTTAGCTCCTTGCGTTTCCTACAGGGATTTACCCTTATCGATATATTATTTTTAACTAGGATTTGGAAAATGTCTTCAGGAAAAGATTTTTATTTTATATAATTACAATAAGAATTTAAATCAGTGCGTTATCCCAGCAATTCCTATCTATGAAAACTCTATACAATCGCTTCCTCGCTCTCCGCAATGTTTCGTCCGACGAATTTCCTGCAGCATTATCCATCGTAATGATCATTTTCTTTGTCGTCTTTGGAACGGCAAGCATGTTTTTCCTGCTCTAACTATCTACTAGTCTCACTTCTTATATTCCTATACCTAACTTGGGCGTTTGTTCCCATTTCCTGATTACTGATTCCCAATTCCTGGTTCCTTAACCTCCGCAACTTACCATCCAATCCCATAATCCTCTCCATAATTGGAGCTTCCACCCCAAAAAGTGCCGTGCTTTCTATCGAAATAGATAGCGTTAGTCGGGCCCGAAGTACGGTCGTCGAAAGTCAGGATATACCCCATTTTTATTAGCTCTCTCCTGGTCCAGTCAGGTGTCTTGTCGTTTAATAGTATTGATCCTGGCTTTGGCTTACGGTCTTCCGTCTTGGTGCCTCCGAGGGAGAGCCAGAGTTGATTGGTGTTGACATTAGGTGCTTCTACTGCTTCCTGAACGGTCATTCCAAATTCGACCATGTTGAGGAAGAACTGTAGAAGGTTTTGATCTTGAGTATCACCCCCCTGCACAGCGAACGAGAGGTATGGCTTCCCATCCTTCAGTGCCATTGAGGGAGTTAGTGTGACTCGTGGCCGCTTCCCAGGTTCAACAACATTGAACGGGTTAAGCGAGCTGTCGAGCACGAAACTCTGCATGCGCTGACTCATGCCGACACCGGTATTGCCCGCAATACAGGCGGGGAGCCAGCCGCCGCTTGGCGTTACCGACACCACCCATCCGTCCTTATCGGCAGCTTCGATGGAAGTCGTCCCCAAATGAAGTCTGTTTAGATAGTCTTCATCGGGCGGCGTATTATTGACGGCCAGGCCGCGCTGCTTGAGAAAGTGGAGATAAGGATTTGTCTTCCCTTCGAACGGGTACGGGTTTCCAGGGCCGATCTTGGGATTGTTCTTGTCCGCGCTGATAAGTTTTGCTCTCTCCTTCGCATATTCTTTTGAGAGCAATCCCGTCATGGGTTGTTTCCCAAAGTAAGGATCGCCGTAATAGAAATCGCGGTCGGCAAATGAAAGATTCATCGCCTGGTATACCGTATGTATGTACCGCGACGAATTATATCCCATTGTTTTCAGGTCGAAATTTTCAAGGATGTTAAGCGCCTGCAACATCACGGGACCTTGTGTCCACTGTTGCAGTTTGTATACTTCGATGCCTTTGTAGTTTACATGAAGAGGCTCTTCGATAATCACTTTCCATTGCGCTAGGTCATTCATGGTGATTAGCCCACCCTGTTCGTGGCAACCGCGCACGAATTCAGTAGCTATATCGCCTTTATAGAACCGATCGTTAGCGGCATAGATTGCTTCCTTCCGACTCTTTCCTTTCTTTAACGCCTCCTGTTCGGCGTCTACCATCTTTTGAAGTGTTTGCAGTAGATCAGCCTGTCTGAATATTTCGCCGGCATCCGGGGCCTCTCGATCCGAACCCAAATGCGGAAGAAATACTTTCTTTGAATAAGGCCAGCCCTTGATCATCGCCTTTCCGCGCTCGATGCTGTTAGCTGTTTGCGCCTCTATGGGGTATCCATCTGCAAGTTGTAATGCGGGCGCGAGCACCTCTTTCAGGCTCAGTGTCCCGTATTCCGCGAGCATAGTACAAAGTCCACCGGGCGTGCCAGGAGTGACGGCTGCCAGGGGTCCATACTCCGGGGGGAAGCTATATCCTTTTCCCTTGAAGAAGTCGACTGTTGCACCCGTTGGCGCCACACCAAGTGCATTAATGGCTATTACTTTTCCGGTCTTCGGATGATAAATCAGTGCCTGCGTCTCGCCACCCCAGCTTAAGACATCCCACATTGTACAAGTGGCTGCGAGCATCGCACAGGCTGCATCCACGGCATTCCCTCCTTTATGGAATATCATCGCTCCTGCCTCTGCAGCGAGCGGCTTTCCAGTAATGGCCATCCAATGCTTACCGTGTAGAGGGGGCTTCTGAGTTTGTTGTGCAATGCTTACGAAGACTCCGCAAGCGATGAAAAGCAGCAGGAAAGCAGTATGTTTCATGAGTGTGTGTTTTGGCTGAATAAAGTTAGTGGCAAATGCCCAATAGGCAATGCGCAATAGGCAATAGGCAATAGGCAATTGGCAATTGGCAACAAAACAAAATAGGCAAAGGATAAGAAATCTTTGATCTTTTCTTATCCCAATGCCTATTGCTTATTGCTTATTGCTTATTGCCTATTGCCTATTGCTTATTGCTTATTGCTTATTGCCTATTGCCTATTGCCTATTGCGCATTGCCTATTGCCTATTGCGATCATTCCTGTCATCATTATCATTCCAGTCACGGTCGCGCTTGTCTTTCTTGTCATAACCATATTCCTTGTCACGGCCAGAGTTCTTGCGCTTGGCTTCTGTGATGGAGATTTGTCCGCGAGCGTCGACATAGATATCTATATCTCTGTTCTTCACCTGGAACGTTTCTGCATCGATGAGTCGGCTCTTCTTACGGAAGACATTGACACGGTTTCTTTCAAAAACCTGGATAGTGTGTTTGCCATTCCTAAGATTGCTAAGATTGATCGAGCTTCCGCTATAGCTGCGTCCATCGATTACGATCTCGTAGTTGCGGCTGGCTGTAAGTGTCACAACCGGCTTCCGGTCTGCTGCAAATACCGCGATTGTAAGAAAACTGGCAGCGATTAGCGTAAAAAATTTTTTCATGATATTTTGTTTTGCTTTTGTTGTCTCGTGGATCAACCTGGGAAGCTCCAAAAGACTTTTTTATTGTTTTCCCGGTTGTACTATTATTATTCAAACCAGGTGCCATGGAATGTGAAATGCCATAACGAAACGTTAAGTCAGTAGACGATAGCCAATAGACAATAGACAATACGCAATAGGCAATAGCCAATAGGCAATAGGCAATAGGCAACTTGATTTTGAAAGGTCCCATTGCGACTCGTCGATTGGCTATTGCCTATTGCCTATTGCCTATTGTCTATTGCCCATTGCCCATTGCCGATTGAACACCATTCCCTTTTCTGTATATTAGCGAACCAAACGCTACACATGATAAAAAGACTATTCAGTTTTCTTTTGTGCCTTTCATTCTCCGTTATTGCATATGCGCAGGCAGGTTATTCCAATTATTCGCAGCAAACATCCCGCATCAATGAACTCGCGAAGGATCGCCAGGGAAGAGTGAAGGTGCAATCGCTAACCAAGACCGCGGGTGGAAAGGACATCTGGCTGATCACCATCGGGAAGGGCAATACGGCGAGTAAGCCCGCCATAGCCGTGGTCGGTGGAACGGAAGGTTCACACCTCCTGGGAACGGAACTCGCTCTTGGCTTCGCCGAGAGCCTGCTTGCAACGGATAGCGCCACCCGTATTCAAAGCCTCCTGGAGAAGACTACATTTTATATATTTCCGAATATGAGCCCGGATGCAATGGAGCAATTTTTCGGGAAGTTAAAATACGAGCGTCAGGGGAACGCTTCGACCTCAGACGATGATCGTGATGGTAGGATAAACGAAGACGGCTTTGATGATCTCGACGGCAATGGAAAGATCACATGGATGCGGGTCGAATCACCAGTCGGTGAATACATGGAACACCCCGACAATATGCAGGTGTTGGTGAAAGCCGATCCGGGCAAAGGTGAGAGAGGGAAATTCCAGTTGATGATGGAAGGTATCGACAATGATAAGGACGGCCTCTTCAACGAAGATGGTGAGGGAGGCATATGGTTCAACAAGAATTTCTCCTTCAAGCATCCTTCTTTTTCACAAGGGTCAGGTGAATTCGCCGTTTCAGAAATAGAAACGCGGGCGCTTCTTGATTTCCTGTTTGAACAATTTAATGTGTACTCTGTCATAAGTTTTGGAAGTAACAATAACCTAAGCACTCCCTATGCATACAACGCCGTAGCCGCAACTCAGCCGCTGATTGCGGGGTGGCTGCAACAGGACGTTAAGGCCGACAGTATGGCCGCCGATCTTTACTCTAAGACCGTAAAACTTAAGGACGCACCAAAGACCACAGCAGCTGGCGGTGATTTCCTTTCCTGGGCTTACTACCATTATGGACGGCACAGTTTCGGTACACCAGGATGGTGGGTACCGAAGACTAAACCCGATTCGACGAAGGGCGAGAAGGCATTCACACGCGAAGATCCCATAGCGAACTACATCAGGTGGGCGACTCAGCAGGGTATTCCAATTTCCAATAACGATTGGAAACTAGTGCAGCATCCCGACTTTCCAAATCAATCAGTCTGGGTCGGTGGTGTTGACCCTTTTGTATTGACGAATCCTCCTTACAACCTCGTAGGCGACCTGGTAAAGAAACATACAGATTTTATTATTGGACTGGCTCGTCTCCAACCCGAAGTGGATATTACCAATCTTCGAACTGAAAAACTCGGCAGCGGTCTTACGCGAGTCACATTAGATGTTATCAACAAGGGTGCCCTCGCTTCACATACAAAACTTGGCGAGAGAAGTTATTGGGTAAAACGAATCAATGTGAAAGTAAATACCACCGGCAACCAATCGGTGATCAGTGGTAAGAAGATTCAAGTGCTGAATTCCCTCGAGGGCTTCAGCTCACAAACCCTCACCTGGTTGGTAAAGGGAACCGGGAAAATTACCATCGAGGCCTCGGCACCAACGACAGGCAGCAAGACTATAGACATTAACCTCTAAGCTATCAACATGACAATAATGAAACGTAATATATACATCGTTGCGACGTGCATTTCTATTTTTTCAGCCATGATAGTGTCAGCGCAATCGCCATCACAACTGTTCAAGGCGGCCGGCTCGCCCGTGAATCCCGCGGTGGTCATTAGCTGGAACAGGTATAATGATCATGCAGGCATCACGGAGATCTGCAAGAAGATCGCCAAAGCCTATCCGGACCTTGCCAAGTTGGAGTCGATCGGTAAATCTTATAAAGGAAGAGATATATGGTGTCTCACGGTCACTGATTTCAAGAAAGGGAATGCAGATAAGAAACCCGCCATGTACATCGATGGCAACATTCACTCTAATGAAATACAAGGTGCAGAATTCTCCTTATATGCCGCATGGTATCTCACAGAATCTTTCAAAGACACGCGATTTGTACAGGAATTGTTGGCCGACAAAGTTTTCTACATCGTGCCCACAATCAATCCGGATGGACGTGACAGTTATTTCCACGAGCCCAATACCGGGAGCTCGCCTCGTTCGGGTGTGATCCCGATTGACAACGACCGTGATGGATTGGTGGATGAAGACGGGTATGACGATCTCGATGGCGACAAACAAATCTTAATGATGAGGCGCCGCAATCCCAATGGACGTTATCGCATCGATCCGGTTGAACCCAGGCGTCTGATACAGGTAGGACCCGATGAGAAAGGTGAATATGAACTTCTCGGTCTTGAAGGAAAGGATAACGATGGAGATGGAATCGTGAATGAAGATGGCTACACATTCGAATATGATCCTAACCGCGACTGGGGTTGGGGATGGCAGCCAAATTATATACAGAATGGCGCGTATAAATATCCATTCTCGCTTCCTGAGAATCGAGCCGTGCAGGAGTTCGTGATGAAGCATCCAAATATCGCTGCCGCGCAGTCGTATCATAACGCTGGTGGAATGATCCTGCGTGGTCCCGGCGATCCCAATGATCTCCAGACTTACAATCCGCAGGATTTGCAGGTATATGATGTGATTGGAAAAAAAGGCGAAGAACTGATACCAGGATATAAGTACCTCGTAGTGTATAAAGATCTCTACTCCGCCTATGGTGGCGAACTCGACTGGTTTTATGGCGGCCGTGGAATCTATACTTTCTCCAATGAGCTATGGACGCCATACCTGTTTTATAACAAGGAGGCTACCCGTGATCCGCAGGATAATACATCATTCACTTTTGATCGCTATACCTTATTCAGAGACGCGTTTGTCGACTGGCATGAGTATGACCACCCTGAATATGGTAAGATCGAGATAGGTGGCTTCAAGAAAAACTTTGGAAGAGCTCACCCTGGATTCTTACTTGAAGGAGATGCTCACCGCAATATGTCATTCACCATCTATCACGGCTATCACACTCCGAAATTGAGTGTTGATACTATTATGGAAAAAGATCTAGGTGATGGATTGAAACAGGTGACCGCAGTTATATCCAACACACGTCTTATGCCTACGCATTCAAGCCAGGACTTAAAGTTCAAGATTGAACGGCCCGATTACATCACTCTTACAGGAGGCAAGGTAATGGCGGGGATGGTCGTCGACAATGCCGACCTGAACATCACAACTGAGCAGAGAACCGATCCAGCCACAGTCGCTGTACGCAACATACCTGGGCTTGGCACGGTAACCGTACGTTGGATTGTACAAGGAGGCGGTAAATTAAAGGTGCAGGTGGATAGCAGAAAGGGAGGAGTGGCGAGCAGGGAGAGGTGAGGTGAGTAGTCAGTGGTCAGTGGTCAGTGGTGAGTGCCTACCTCGCTCCCGCTCTGTTTCTCGCTCAGGAATAGTGAATGGTGAGTGGTGAATGGTACTCCGAAATTCGGGAATGCTAGAAGTCTCGAGCTTGCTGATGTATATTCGAATCAAGTCCGACTGGTCGGTTTAGGCAACCCGTAACTCATTTGATTCGCTTCGCTCAATCACGACTCATAACCCATTTGCTTCGCGTCGCTCGCAATGACGACTCATACCCACTACTCTTAAGGATACAATAGATATTTTTTCCTCATCACCTTATACTCACTCAATCCCGGTTCCCACGAGGCGCGAATTTCTTCTTCAGACTTGCCCTCGGCGATCTGCTGCCTGAGTAAGCCCGTCCCTGAAAGCCTGTCGATGTTTCCCATCTCTCTACTAAGACTTGACTGGAAGAATTTCTCCTTCTCGGGATGAGCCTTGTATAGTTCCATCAACCATTGGAGGTTTATCTTCTTTGATTTGATGAGCTTGTTCACGTCGTAGTTGCGAAGGTCCAGTCCGTAGCAAACCTGGTCCATGAATAGCGGAGTCTCCGCCATGCCTTTGATACCGGTTGGAGTGAAACTGAATTCATACTTTCCCTTTAGCTGCGGACTACCTAGTACAGTAAATGGAAAATATGTGCCGCGTCCGTGGTTGAGGTAAGTGCCTTCGAACAAGCAGGTAGAAGGATATAGCATGATCGATTGCTGGGTGTTCAAATTCGGCGACGGTTTCACCGGAAGGGTGTAGTACATGTCATGGTTATAGTTTGCGACTTCAATTACCCGGATGTTACATTTGACTTTATTCTCCAGCCATCCCTCTCCATTCGCCATCTGCGCAAATTCACCTACGGTTAGGCCATGCGAAATCGGTAGAGGAAACATCCCGATGCCTGACTTGTACTTCATGTCCAGGATCGGTCCGTCGATCAAATACCCATTTGGATTCGGCCTGTCGAGTATGAGTAGTTCTTTACCACTGTCGTGGCAAGCGTTCATTAACCGAACAAGAGCGTTGATGTTAGTATAAAACCGGCAACCCACATCCTGTAGATCATAAACAACGAGGTCGACATCGGCCAGATCCTGCTTGCTAGGCTTGTTCTTCGGTCCATAAAGCGAAATGACGGGAATGCCAGTTGCCTTATCCACCTCATCGGACACGGATACACCGGCGCTCGCATTCCCACGAAAGCCATGCTCGGGGCCGAACACTTTCACAATATTTACCCCAAGTGCCTTCAGGCTATCCACGAGGTGTGATTTTCCAATGATAGTTGTCTGGTTAGCAAGCATGGCCACCCGCTTGCCTTTAAGATATGGAAGGTACTTCTCGGTCTGTTCCGCGCCGGTTCTCATGTCGCTTGTCGCAACTTCCACGGAAGTCGCCGGCTCCTGGGTCGCGGCAGGATTCTGCCGGGAGTTTGAGCAAAAACTTAGGCCGGCGGCGAGGATGATTATTGGCAAGAATCTCATTGATATC
Organism: Chitinophagaceae bacterium; assembly: GCA_014379965.1. Taxonomy (GTDB): domain Bacteria; phylum Bacteroidota; class Bacteroidia; order Chitinophagales; family Chitinophagaceae; genus VBAT01. The sequence goes on along the minus strand of JACMKU010000122.1, from coordinate 26,659 downwards.
TGTTTATAGCTTTAAATATACGGGATTAATGACGCTGAAAATCAGCGAACGGATGGCCAGGTTGCAAAGGAAGTATCAGATTATAATTTTTACTCATTTTAGTATAGTTTTATCGGCCAAACAAGCCACCAGATGCCGACCCGGATAATTGTTTTTATCCTTTCCATAGCCATAATTTCCCTCCATTGTCAGCGGGAAATGGATATACCATTGCCTCCCCCGATTGAAGGCTTTGGAGCCGTCACGGCTGGCGGGTCCGGTCTACAGGTCGTACATGTGACCAACCTTAATCGTTCCGGAGATGGGTCGTTGTACCAGGCCATGGGCAGCAACCGCATCATCGTGTTCGACGTGGCGGGCACTATTGAACACTTCAGCTGGGACAGTTCTAACGAAGTCCCGGTCTTCAATCTCACTATCGATGGCACTACCGCGCCTTCACCTGGAATCACGATCGATAATGGGGGCAGTGGAAATGGACTGTCATTCCAGGACGGCTGTCATGATATCATCGTGAAGAGTATTCGCGTAAGGAATGCCGGAAATGATGGCATCAACGTCGTGAATGGGTACAACATGGTGTTTGATCATATCTCAGTATCGGGTAGCGGTGATGGAAATTTCGACATGACTGCTGGAGCTCACAATATCTCTGTTCAATATAGCATCATCGGTCCCGGTCAATCGACCTGGTCCGGCGCCATGCTAATAGCGTATGAGGGCACGAAGGATTTGAGCGTTCATCACAACCTTTTTAATTCAAGGAGTGCGTCTGGCGTCGGGGAGAGAAATCCCCTTGTGCACTGCGTAGACAATATCAATACGGATAACCTTATGCTTGACTTCAGGTGTAACGTGGTTTGGAATTGGGGAAACAATGGAGGAACCAGTTTCGGATATGGGACAGGAATCGACTATGGCGGAACGGCCAATATCATCAATAACTTTTACCAGACTTCCGGAATAGATGCGGAGAGTGCCGTAGACTTCAATCACAATAGCACGAATGCACGCGGATTTGTTTCGGGCAACGTAAGCGGGAATACTACCGTAGATCCAAACAGGTTGAGTAATCATCCTCTCTGGCCAATTCCCACGGAAGCTTCGGTGACAACGCAATCCGCTTGTGCGGCAGCTAGCATCGTAATCGGAAGTGCTGGTTGTAGGCCGCTGGATGCAACTGACCAGGCGCTTGTCAAAAGTGTTTCGCTGGCAAACTGTCACTAAGAAAATACTTCAGGGAATTAGAAAGGCAAGATGTAATACTGAAACTCAATCAGAAAATTTACATTTTACACTATTTTAGATTTTTCATACAGATGTCTCAAACACCCATCATTAGGATCAGGAACCTGGTGCAGCTCTTCGATGTGCTGCCCGAAGATGAGCGGATCATCACGGATGTACTACGCCAGATTGTACTGGAAAATCTTCCCTCTTACTGCAAAGAAAAAATCTCCTATAACGTGCCTTACTTCTACGGCAATAAAGGGATCTGCATCATATGGCCCGCGACGATTCCCAGGGGCGGAATAAAGAAAGGTGTTTTGTTTGGTCTCTGGTGGGGAAAAAATCTCAAGGACGAAGACAATTACCTCACTCACGGTACGAATAAGCAGATCTTTTACAAAATCTATCATGATGTGGACGAGATCGATGAAAAGGCGATTGTGAAATTGTTGAAAGAAGCGGTTAAGGTCGATGCTATCCAAGTCCGGAAGACAGGAAGACCGGAAGTCCGGAAGACCTTCAAAAGGTAGGAAGATCATTAAAGTGTTCGTTACGGCATATCTTTTACCCATACTGTAGGAAACTCTCAACTATTGTGAAAGTCTTTCGGACTTCCGGTCTTCCCGTCTTCCGGACTTCTTCACACTTTCAGTCTTTCTTTTTACCTTCAACATATGAGAAATTACAGCGCGCTGATCGTTATCGCCCTTTTCATCTTTTCCTGCAGTCCTAAAATGAATCCAGTCGGTAGTCGCGATGAAGGAATGAATCGATTTCCTGGAAAAGCGGCGTCCCTTACGATTTACGAAGTAAACATAAGACAGCATACTGCCGAAGGAACGATCCAGGCATTTAGTAAAGACCTCCCAAGGTTGAAAGAACTGGGTGTAGGCATGCTATGGATCATGCCCGTGCAACCGATCGGCATCAAGAACAGGAAGGAACCGCTTGGCAGTTATTATTCTATTCGTGATTACAGGAATGTGAATGAACATTTCGGCACCGTAGCTGACTTCAAGAGCCTCGTGCAGCAAGCTCATCAGTTGGGCATTTATGTCATTCTGGATTGGGTGCCGAATCATACCGCATGGGACCATCCATGGATCACTCAACATCCCGAATACTATTCACGCGATAATAATGGAAACATTGTTTACGAGGCGGATTGGACAGACATTGCCTTACTCGACCACCTCAATCCCGCTACTCGCAGAGCCATGATCGATGAGATGAAATACTGGGTCACTGAAATAGATGTAGATGGTTTCAGGGCAGATCATGCAGGGCACGAGATTCCTTTGTATTTCTGGGAAGAAGCAACCGAAGAACTCGATCGACTCAAAGACCTTTTCTGGCTGGCCGAGTGGGATGGCGCGAGAATGCACCTCGAGTTTGATGCTACGTATGCGTGGGAACTCCTCCACATCGATGACAGGGTAGGTAAAGGAACAAATAATGCTAATCATATCGCTCGTTGGATACAGAAGGACCTCAAGGAATATGGTCGCAAGGCGTTCCGGATGACGATGACGACGAACCATGACGAGAACTCATGGAGTGGAACCGAGTTTGACCGTTATGGTGAAGGGCATAAGACTTTCGCCGCATTCATCTTCTCCGCCTATGGCCTGCCGATGTTGTATAGCGGGCAGGAGGCTGGTTCCAATAAACGACTACGATTTTTTGCAAAAGATACTGTCGATTGGCGCGACCCCATGCAACTCCAACCTTTTTACAAGCAATTGGTATCTCTTCGCACCAACAACCCTGCACTCTGGAGCGGTGAATATGGTGGGATGCCAGAACGGATCAACCCGATCTCCGATTCGACGATCTATGCCTTCAAGCGGATCAAAGGAAGTAACAAAGTCATCGGTATCATGAACTTCTCGGACAAGCCACAACAACTTCACGTAACCGACAATACAACGGCCGGACAGTATGTTGACTATTTTACAAATAAACAATATACCATTTCAGTAGGTAGTCCGATGCAGTTGTCGGCGTGGCAATATTTGATTTTTGTACAAAACTGAGCTAGTGAATGGTGAGTAGTGAATTGTGAGTAGTGAGTTGTGAATGTCACCATGGTAATTGTTGTTTTCCCTTCTTATAGCGACGTTTTCAATGCGATGCACTCCACAAATATTGTGAATCCATTCACCACTCACTATTCACTATTCACTCATCGAGCTCCTCTTCCACATCTGCACCGTATTATCCGCGCTTCCACTAACTATCCACTTCCCGTCTGCGCTAAATGCCACATCATTTGCATCGTTCTCATGTCCTGAGAAGGTTTGAAGTATGTCGCCAGTCGCGATGTCCCATAAACGCATCGAGACACCAGGGTTCATTTTAGAGTCGCCAAAAAAGTTTTGAAGGAATTCTCCTGAATTGGGTTTGTCACGCCCACCGGTTAACAACCGGGTATCATCAGGACTAAAGGTCACGGCCTGCACATGTTCTCTTGGACCCTTTAGAGTTCGCAAAGGCTTACCATCACTGGAATTCCATAACCGGATTGTTTTGTCGTCGCTTGTCGAGGCCACTGTCTTTCCATCATTGCTATAGGCAATCGCTACCACCGCCTGGGTATGACCGGAAATGCTTTGACGCAGTCTTCCGGACTCGACCTCCCAAAGAATTATTTTTTTATCGAAGCTTCCACTTGCAAGCGTAGCACCATCAGGACTAAATTTTACAGACCAAACGTTCAATGCATGTCCTTTAAGTTCATGAATTACCTGCCCGGTTTCGGTATTCCATATCCTGACCACCCCATCCTCGCCGCCGCTGGCCAAATTCCTGCCATCAGGACTGATATCGATTGTCCAGACGGTTCCTTTATGCCCGTGAAATTCACGCATTGTGCTATCTGAGATCTTCCATATTCTGGGAATGCCATCATAGCTGGAAGTGACAACGAAATTTCCATCGCGGCTTATCGCTAGACCGGTAACTCCCTCGGGATGCTTGAACTTCTTGACCATTCTTCCATCAAGTGTCCGCAGGATAACCGTGCTGTCTACGCTGCCGCTGGCAATAAGGCTACCGTCGGGACTAAATTGCACAGCCCAGACATCATCGTCATGTCCAGCAAATGTTTTTTCGAGGAGATAGATGCCACTATCGACCACCTTGGCTGATTGGAAGAGCTGGATGTAAACCACGGCAAGCGTGATTAGCGTGATCGGTACTAATAAAAAGAATAACCTTTTGCGGGGCCGTTTGGGGGTTCGGAGGGAGAGTGTGCTTGTTTTCATGGTGGATATTTGACGACGTGAGGCGGTGGGAGGTTACAGTTTTCACGCTGGGTTTCTCGCAAAGACGCTAAGTCTCGCAAAGCCGCAAAGACATACTATAATGCGCAGAATTCCATCCCGTTTGGAAGTGACTTTTGAAGAATGCCTTTGCGGCTTTGCGAGACTTAGCGTCTTTGCGAGAAATGCTACGTGAAACCTTAGCCCGGTTTTTGTTTTTATGCTTCATACTTAATTAATAGAAATATGAAACATATTATCTTATGCGCCCTTGTCATCAGTTTCTTTAGCTGCAGTCCTAAACTCGCGCCCGATTCGGACTGGGGCAGGCAACGCTGGGTGCTCGTGGACCTCAAAGGCGTGCCGGTGCAGTTGAGCGGTTCAAACCGCGATGCTTTTGTGGAATTTTCAACGTCTGATAAAAGAGTTTCGGGAAATGGGGGATGCAATCGTTTTAATGGCACCTATGTTATTGAGAAGAAAGGCAGCATCAAGTTTAACGAAGTCGTAAGCACAAAGATGAGCTGCCCCGATATCGCGTTTGAGACTGCATTTCTTGAAGCGTTGAATGCTGTTGATCGGTACGATACTGAGGAGAATAGCCTTTTCCTCAAAGACGGTAATAAAGTGATGATGATATTAAAGTCCCGCTAAGGATTGAATATTTCCATCGGAAGAGGAGTTGGTGCCGATATTAGCTGGAATTACTAGATTACCTGGACGCGGCCCGTGCTGGCGATTACTTATTTCGGCCTGTAGGAGTTTGATTATTCTCTTACTAGCCTGAAGCTCCTCTCCCCTATTGCCATCAACAAGGTATCTCGAATATATCTCCGTGTGTTCGGCAAGAAGGTCTACGAGATTCTCAAAAGTTTCAGTCTCTAGTTGCATGCGTCTAATATCATAATTATCCGGCAATTATAGAAAGGTTATTTTTCTTCCACGGGACGTGTTGACTTCCAATTGTTACTGGGGCATGAAACTGGACGGGCCGGTTGCAAGGATGGAAAATAAATGGTAACTTTTGTGAAACCAAATCCTCAATCATGTCAACCTCCGAACTGCTTAGCCAATGGTATGATGAAGTATGGAATAAGTCTAATGACGCTTTCATTGATGAGATGATGAGTCGGGAAGTAGTTGTATACGGCCTGGATCCATCCGGATCTGCGAAGGGCGTTGAAAACTTCAAGGTTTTCTACCATAAATTCAGAGAGTCATTTCCAACCGTAAGTATAAAAGTAACGCCGCTCGTCAGTGATCACCAGACTGCTACTGCTTTTTGTAATGTATCGGCAAGATCTGCGACGGGGAAAGAGGTAACATTTTCAGGTCTCTGTGTGGCCAGGTATTTTATTTGTTTTAAAATAGTGGAGGCTTGGAATAACTTTGATTTCTTAAAGATGTACCAGCAATTAGGGCACATTCTCGTGGCGCAGATAGAAGAGAATACTCCGAACTCCTGATCTTGATCCTCCGCAATCGATTCACTACTGATCTTTCTGACTATTATGAAGATATGAAATACGTAGTCGACCCTGAGCAGCGTTAACACGCCTACAACGAAAAAAAACGGGAAACACTTCCACAACTTTCGAGAAGTTCCACAGCAAAATCGGGTTGTGTCAAGATTGGCACGCTATTTTGATTATTCTATATAATCAACTACGTAATTATGAAAACAATTTATCAAAGGATCCGTGCAGTTGGAGATTTTACTTCTGACCAGTTTCCACAAGGTTTATCAATACTTCTGATGCTATTCTTTTTAGTGTTTGGTGTTGCGAGTTTGGCGATACTGTTGAACTCTCCGGTTTAGTTCAATGAGCAATGAGCAATAGGCAATGAGCAATGAGCAATAGGCAATGAGCAATGAGCAATAGGCAATGAGCAATGGACAATCGCCAAGTTGAATACACAATTGGCCATTTAAATTGGAGAGTCCAATCGGAATTGCGGATGCGCTTCAAGGTAGTCACTCACTAGTCACTATTAACCATTCACTACTCATCATTCACCGCCCACAGTTAGCAGTCATATCCCAATTGTCCCGGTTGGTTCGGAAAGCTGAAGGATATAGTGGTATCCAATTGTTGCTGTCCTTTTACACTAATGTATCCCCCAATGGTTCTTGCAAGCGGTTCGATCGCACGCATGCTATAATCGAGCGCATAACCATTATAGTTACTACGATCCTGGATCTCGAGGATGACAATGTCACGGAAACGTTCCGCACGAATGTGAATTCTTCCCTTCTTAGCATTACGGACAATGGTTGCAAGTAATTCCCGGATAACAGGAGTGACTTTGCGTTCATCGGCAACCAAGGAAAGTTCAGCCGGGATCTCATTCATTACTGAACTGTCACTGCTGCGAAGCATGTCGTTCAATGAATGGCGTAACAGGTGATTGATTAGCGATTGAAGTGAAGTGCCGGGCAGCGATGTGTCGGCAAAGGTGGTTTGGAGTGGTTGTCTCATAGGTAGTGGATTTTGGACGTAAGCTTTCATAGTTATTGGATATTGTGTTCGGTTAAGTTATTTCAACGTTCGAAGTAAGCTCAATAAAAACAACTAAATCGTAGGTCTCGATGCCGTTTTCTAGTAATCATCCGTCTACGTCGTGAGGCATTTTCCCCTAACAAGTCTAAGAGTTTTTCTAATAAATAACCAACCCCCTTTTCTAAGAAACGTATTCATGTGTCTTTTGGATTCCAACAGGAAGCACCACGCACGTACATTTACGAGTGTACTTGTACACGACTGCTGCTCAGTATAAACTGCTGTTTTATATGACAGGACAGCCTAAATCGTATAAGTATCATGACTTATTTACAGTAAAGTTGTTTGAGATGTACCATCATGGTTACCATCTTCGTATGCATGCATCGTAGATATCCGTAGAAGTAAACCCTATGTCTTGCGGGTTGGGCTGAGTACTTTTGACAATAGTAACAGTACAAATCTCCGGACGCAGAAAAACCAAAACGTTCCGTACCCCCGGCAGAAATTGTACTTAGTTCCAAAGATGATTAACTGACTATCCAAACCCTAAGGGTCGGCCTTGTTTTATCCCTAAATTGAAAACGATGTCGAAGAGCAAATTGAGCAACGCAGGACTTGTTACTAATGGTTTACTTCTTATTACGGCTGTGGTTAGCATAGCAGCTACACAAAAGACAGCCTTCTTCAGCAAGCGGGTGGTGAGTGATACAGGACTTCAGCAGGTGCAGTTCGATACTGCTATGTTGACCCTGACCGGACTACATCAGTTGGATGCAACCGATGTCCCGGCAATCACGATGAACAAACAGGCGAAGGCGTTTGTCACAAACTACATTTCCCGAAACGGCGATGACCTTGAAAGGATCAAGGAGAATAAGGCAGCAACTCTTGCCATCATCGATGAAGTATTCACAAAGTATGGTCTACCCCTGGAGCTTAAATACCTCGCAGTGGTGGAATCTGAATTAAACACAAAGGCCCTTTCAAGGGTAGGAGCGCGTGGCGCATGGCAGCTGATGCCGGAGACCGCACGTTTACTTTCATTGAAGGTGACTAAACGCAATGACGAACGCACTCACCTTTATAAGAGTACCGTGGCAGCGGCTAAATACCTGCGTGACTTGTACAGGATCTTTGGAGACTGGACGCTGGTAATAGCGGGTTACAACAGTGGCCCCGGTAGAGTTCTTAGCGCCATTAAGAGATCTGGTAGCCGCAACTTCTGGAAGTTGCAATACCATCTTCCTGCAGAAACGAGAGGCCACGTTAAGAGGTTCATCGGCACCCACTACTTCTTCGAAGGAAAAGGAAGTGTGACTACCCTCACCAAACAGGAGGTTGTGGCCTATAGAAAAACAATGCAGGCTTTCGTAGCTAAACAGAACGCTATTCTAAGAGAGAGGCAGGAAGCTGCGATAGATTCGGCTGCATCAAATACAGAAGTGATTGCGCAGACGATTACACCCGTGACTATAAAAGGGGTTAATGAAAAATAATGAGTAGCAAGATGGGCCGGCAAATGCCGGCCCTTTGCTTTCCTACTATTCCTTTAGGGCCAGCGACAGGGATCAATCCAGATTCCGGAAAGAATTTCCACAAAACATGCGCTGCCACGACCAGACACCGGAATTATCTTGTTCTGTTCACTTAGGCACATTATTTTATATATTGCTACGGTAATTGGGCTATTCAATAAAATCATACATTCTGATTGTACTGCTAACCTTCATGATGAAGGTTAATGCAGTTGAGAATGCTTTTCACCCCGGTGACAGTATGCCGACCTCCACTGCCCAGGAGGCCATTGATTATCTAAATGGAATAAATACACTCGACGCCAGTAGCTACTGGCCCAATGTTGATCCAGTTCTCTTCCTCCAAAATCTAAAAGGGTTTACAGTGGCCCCGCTCAAATTCTATGAGGGCAAAGGCACGAATTTCTGCGCGTATGCAGCACTTACCTACCTGCCCTTGCAATTTGATCCATTGGGGTTCTCGAAATTCATGGTTGAGTTTTATCGGAATGGACAAGCCAGGATGGGCAAAGTAATGTTGAAACCATCGCGCGCGGTGAGGAACGAGGCTGGACTTATCAAGTATAAAGGCGCACTCGATATTCAACCTGCGGGACAGATGTGGATCTTATCACTCGCCGATCATTTTAAAGGTTATCTCAACATTTTCAATCGCAGATACGATAAAGGCGATGAAGATAAGATATGGGCATCGACGAACTTCGCAAAGTTCAACAGGATGCTCCGAAAACTCTTCCTCTTGAAGGTGAATGCACGTGGCGCGGATCTAATCAGGCCAGGTGTTGGTGACAGATATACTTATCTAAAGGAGAAAATGAAAACAGGGACGGTCTTCCTGTATCTTAACAATCGCCTTCTCTATAAGAAAGATCATGTGACCGTGAGGTTAGGGATTCCCACCCACTACGTGGCGCTCTTCGATATCCAGATGACAGAGAATGGCAAGATAAACATTGTGTATTGGGACTATGGGCAGAAAACACTGCAACAACTCCAACCCAAGTTCTTCCGTAAGATTTTATTTGGTGTCACGCATTGCGAAACTCCTGTCAAATGAAGCAAAGCATAAATATCATCATAGCAATTGGTTTCATCGCCTCGCTTTCCTCCTGTGCGTATTCAAAGAAATTTACGGCTTCGTATTACGCAGAAAATAAAGATCTTTTCCATTCTCTTCAGGAGCGATACAAGCAACAATATGACAAACAGCCGTTTTCTGTAGAGATCAAAGACAAGCTTTCCAAGGAGGTAGGTTTGGAGATCATCACCGATAGCCTGAGGTATATTTATGGCCTCTCTTCGGAAGGATCCGCCCTGACTGATACTCTTAGAAAGTATGGATTCAACGTGGATCTGACAATGGGGATCATCAGAGATATGCAAAAACTCAATTGCACCTGGCTGACAAACCTTGACTACTACGACCGTTTGCAAAAGAAGTATACCGTCTTTGTTTCCATCCGACACAAACAGCTGGAATCCACATTTAAGAAAGATAAATATTTCACGCTTGCCATGTTCAACACGCCACAGCCTTTTGATGAAAAGGGAAGGATGCTCGACAACAGGGATCGCAAGCAATTGCGCAAGCTCAACGGTGCCATCCTGTTTAAACTCGATGACCGCACGGGTTATGCGCTTACGGCTACATTCCGATAGGCCTAAAGCAGGCAGGTTCGAACAAAACTTCAATGTTTCAAGCAGCATTGCCGCTCCACCACCTGTCTTTTAAATGAAAAGAAAGTAGAAAGTTGAAGCCTCTTTTTTCCAGGCAACCCATTAGCTTTCACATGCATATTAAGTGCAGTTCGATTTAGCAATTGTCATCGAGTGCCTGACTATAAACGAGTTGATAAATGCAGGTTAAAAGTGAATAAATAGTAACCGATATGTAGATCGATGGGTGTAAATTGTGATGTATTCGCAACCCTTGGAAAAAAGTAGTACGATTATTGCCTAATGAATCTGTTACAAGGTACCGTTTCACCTAAAAATTTGAAGTCATGCTGTTCACAAAAAACATTCAGTTCTCCCGTCTGGTCAAAGCCGATGGAAGTCTGAGAGAGTTTAATTTTAGAAGGTATAGCGACCAGCAAGGGGGTATCCTGTTTTCGGTTGACGTATGCGATCTGCGCAACAACCGTATTGTCTTCAAAATGGAACAGAAGGAAACTGCCTGGAGGATTGTCAATACACCACTTCCTGAGTGGGTTTTAACAAATGAGCACATTCTTCATCAGTTGATCGAGGAAGAACTCAAGAACGCCTCCTAATCGGCCTCATACCCATGTATTATTTTCCCCTGTTTTCTTTCTCCTTTTGAGGGAGCTGCCGTCGTTTTGGCAAATCACACTTCCCTTTAGCCTAATTTTAAATTTATTTTCAACAGTTTAGAGTGAAAAGGTGTCTTTGGGCCTCCTAGGCTGTCAGGTCTTCAAATTGGCACAAATTTTAGCCTATTTAATGAAACAAACCCCCATGCTACAGGAAAAAGAAGACCAGCAAGAAACAACAAATGAAGAACCCTATACCTTCAATGATGAGGCGACTAAGAAGAAAGTAAAGAAGCACATCAGCGATATTAATGATGTTATTACAGAAAATGACATCAAGAATGTTCAGGTTCCTGGAAAGGAGAAGCCCACCCGCGTAAGGAAAAGGAAACCTGTTTCAAAAGAGTCGAAAGAAGCATCTACAGATGGGAATCGCGAGCACAAGGCTGGCAACGGACCAGAAGGTCATCCTGTCACTCCGTGGGATGTTGTGGACTAACGCGTCCTGATTTTCAATCCCTACCTTTACCAACTTATACCTCGAAATCAACTCATGCGGTATGAAACGGATTGATAAATCCATCAGGAAAAAACTGGCTGGCATTGCTTTGCTCTCCGTTGAACTATTAATCGTACTGGCAATTTTTTTATTCGCATTGATAGTCTTTACACTTCTTGCATATGGAGTGCTGAAGATGGGTAATGACCAGTTCGACTTTTATGTGTTCGACAAGGTAGGCAACCTTGTGACTCCCTTCACGACACGTTTCATGCAGTTCATCACTTTCTTCGGTAATCATAAATTCTTGATTCCTGCCAATCTAGTGTTGATCGTTTACTTCTTGTTTATAAAGAAACGTCGCTGGTATTCTATCAAGATTCCCGTGATTGCTACAGGCGGCGTCCTTCTAATGTTCATTCTCAAGTTTATCTTTAATCGTCCCCGCCCCCTGATTCCATTATTGGAACCCGTGAAAGGTCTAAGTTTTCCCAGCGGTCATGCTATGATGAGCATGTCGTTCTACGGACTGTTGATTTTCCTGGTGTGGGAGAATATAAATAACAAGTTTTGGAAATGGACGTTTACCTGGCTATTGTTTGCATTTATTCTCCTGATCGGTTTCACAAGAATATATTTACGACTACATTACTTCAGCGATGTAATCGCCGGATTCTCTGTGGGAATAATATGGCTGTCCATCTCGATCTATGCTATGCGGAGGATCGAACGTTATAGTCGCAGGAAGATAGAACCGGTGATAAATGAGTTGGACAAGGCGGATGGGGTTGTTGCTGAATCGAGTTCTGCGCAGGCAATTGGCAATAAGCAATAGCCGATAGACGATAGGCAATAGACAATAGGCAATAGACAATAGGCAATAGACAATAGACAATAGGCAATAGACAATAGGCAATAGACAATAGGCAATAGTCCCTTAACTGAACTACTTTACAAGAGTCTTTGCTTCCTTAATAAGGCAATCCGCTTTTGACATGATCGCCGCCTGCTGTTCAGGTGTGAGGGTGACAAGGGTTTGGGCCTTGTTCGTGTCAGTGAATTGAATGCTAACGATCTTCTGTGTACTTAATCGCTGTAAGAGTGTGGGGGTAGCTGCGCCGTTCCGGAAGATGATATGGAAAAATCCATCGCAGTTGATAGAGCCGGCGTTCTTGAAGTTAGCCTTCTGCTTGGTCCCTTCATAGTTGACGACTGCAGTAGAGGCATCATTGAAGCATTTCTCCTTACCATCCATGGTAAACGAAAAGTCGATCTCTTTCGCATCAGCCTCTATGGCGAGCGAAGTTCCAGCCATGGTAATGAACCCTGTCGATAACCGAATCTCCTTGGTATAAGGGTCAGTGGTTTTCTTAATCTTACAATCCTGGGCATTAAGGCAAAATGGAAAAGCAACGAGGAAAAGGAGAAATAGTTTCATATCAGGGTTTAAAGACTAAAAATAGTGTTTGATAGGTTGGTTTTGAAACTAATATTGTTAAAAATGTTAGGGGCTGGATGCTCGATACTGGATCCTGGATGCTCCCTTCTCCAGCATCTAGCATCCAGTATCCAGCAGCGAGTATCCACCCTCCACCCTCCCGCCTCCCGTCTCCCGCCTCCCGTCTCTCGCCTCCCGCCTCCCGCCTCCCGTCTCTCGCCTCCCGTCTCCCGCCTCCCGCCTCATTTCTGGCATATTATTCCGGGTATACCAGTATGAAAAAGAATACAAAAGACGGCAAGAACGGCGACGAAGGCACAGTTCAGAAAAAGGATATTCCAGGTAATGCCGATAATAAGATCGACCAGGATTTTCCGGGCTATCCCCATGGACAGTCCAATGAAAAAGTAATAAACCCCAAGACGAAGAAAGAAAAGGAGACTTCCGATACCGACAATAAAGACGGCGAGAAGATCAACTACAAAAGCGATGAGGAAGAATTGGAAGATGATGGGTCTGGGGGTGCGTTCGAAGGAACGGAGAATCCACGGGAATAAGGGCTATTTACGCTATCATCATCCGAACATCGCTCCACCAGGCATCCACTGCCATCAGCCTTGGCTTAAAGAACGAAATGATGGGAGGCCATAGTTCCTTTTCAAAAATATTTACGCCCTCGATAGTCTTTGAAATACGGCTGTAGACAACCCCATATTCATCGCGAAGACCCCCCTCCCATTCCCAAGGCTCTCCTACCGTCGTTTCGAGCAAATCCTTGAAACCTCTCATTTTTTCGAAGTATTCCATTTGAACATCCTCGTCTGGATGGCGAAGTTCGATGGCCATCGAAGCGAAGTCCTTACCCGCGTCCATTCGAAAGTAAATGTGACGAATACCTGTCTTATAATTGATCCAATTTACCTTCTCCCCTTCCGAAGAAAGAACCGGCGCCATGTACTGACCGAATGTGGTCCAGAATTCCTGTTTACCCTTAGCAGTGTTATACATCGTTGAGCGTTAGTTGCGTTCATGTGATGTTGGCAAAAACTGCGCCCAGGCGCCAAGAGGCAATTGGCAATTGGCAATAGGCAATAGACAATAGGCAATAGGCAATAGGCAAACTCTTAGATTGAATGGTCATTTGTTTTTGGAACTCGATTCCAAACGACCGATTGCCTATTGTCCATTGCCAATTGCCTACTGCCTATTGGTCAGTTGTTGACAACTTTTTTGTTTTCCTTAATGCAGGTTAGCATAATAATTGTTACTAGCATCTCTTAATATCTGAACCTATGCATGTAAATTTCTCCAAAATCGTTCATTTTACGCGGCTTATCAAAGCCGGCGGCCGCCTGAGAGAGTTCAATTTCCGCCAGATAAGAAACCTAGAGCAAGAGACTTTCACCGTGGATACAGTAGATGATCGTGGTAATAGGATCCTCCTTCGTATGCAAAAGAATGGTAATCACTGGGACATTCTCCCACAGATGCTTCCTAAATGGATTCCTGAAAATCAGGACAAGCTCAACGAGGCTATTGAAGACGAATTGCACAACGGCTGATTCCCAAGTTGAATTCTTAGTAAGGTTTTATATTGCAGGCCAAATGCCTGTTTTATGAGACGATATTATATAGTCATTACCGCAATGCTGCTGGCAGCCTGTGCAGGGAATCAGAAGTTGTCCTCACCCCCTCCCTCCAGTTCGCTCGTTCCCGATGGCAAGTTGTGGTCGTCCCTATTTCAGCAAAAAGCAGCAGAATACAAGGCGCTCTGTATCCAGGCATTCAATGTAGCCAGGTGGAGACTTGACGAGTCCCTACTAATCTCCTCATCGAAACCTAGAGCCATTATCACCGATATCGATGAAACCTTTCTCGACAATAGTCCCTACGCCGTGCACCGCGCGTTGCAAGGCAAGGATTACGACCCTGCCACCTGGCAGGAATGGACTGACAAAGGCATCGCCGATACACTGAATGGCGCACACGCCTTCTTTCAATACGCAGCCTCCCGGAATGTTGAGGTATTTTACATCACCAATCGAAAGGAAGCTGAAAGAGCTGGAACGCTTAAAAATCTCCAATTTTATAAATTTCCATTTGCCGATCAGAAGCATCTTATCCTGCGCCAACCGCAGTTATCCTCAAGCAAGGAGGATAGAAGGTTGTCTGTATCCGCCAATTACGAAATCATCCTGTTGCTCGGTGATAACCTGGCGGATTTCAGTTCGATGTTCGATGGAAGCAAGACATCTTCGGAGCGGGAGGCAGCAGTCGCAATGCTTGCCGCACAGTTTGGAAGAAAATTCATTGTACTTCCTAATACCAACTATGGCGGATGGGAAGATGCAATATACGGGGGTAGGCCTTTAAGCCCTACCCAAAAGGACTCGGCGATCAAGGTAAACCTGAAGGGGTATTAGTTTAAGTCATCGGATCAATCAAACAATAGTTACAAGGAATGGTACAAGCATATAATTTCCTCGCGTCGTGGCAGCTATTTCCGGAGAAAGGCAGTTACGAATTCGGGGAACGGCCGAAGAGCGGGATATACAAAGTAGAGTCGTTGGAAGGAAAAAAGGAACTCTCGATTTCACATAACTGGGTCACTCTCGAGAACCAGGCGTTTGCATCGCAATACAATATTATTGCCGATGGCGCATTGAATCCATTTGCCGATCACCAATTGGCAGATAATGCTCAGATCGTCTTCGTTGATAGCATCACCTTTGAAATTCATTTTTATAAGAATGGACAGGTGAATCTAGACGTGGTACATGAAATCATGCCTAATGGCTATCTGAAGATTACCCAGCAGGGCTCAAAGGAGGATGGTACGAAGTATACTAATACCGAGTTGTATCACAAGCAGCTTAGTGTGCTTCCGTATTCGGCCTCAGTGGCCGGAGCGCTCATCAGGCCAAATGAAGAAGGCATGATCAAACACAAGGCGCTTACTGCGATGGAGGAGCAAACAAATATGCAACTCAACCAGATCCGGAAGCAAATAGAATTATTAGCCTTGCAGGCGCAGGAAATCCAGAAGCGAAAGGATTTGTCGTTGATGATTTATAATGCGAGGCTTTCCTTCAAGCCAAACATCGGACAGACCTACTACCTCTATGAGAAAAATAATGGTGACAATATGTTGTCTCTCGTATCACCTAAGGAATGGGGGCCGTCCGGTCCGTTCAAGAAATTTATTGCCGGTGTGAAATTGTTAGCGGATCATACGTGGATGGAACTCTGAGAATGTAAAACAAAAAATGTAAAATATAAAATGTAAAAGGTGACCTCTCCGATAATCCAAAACTATCGATGATTTTGAACTTACTTAAATTGCAACCGCTACCCCGTTAAGAACGTTAAACGTTAAACGTTAAACTCTTAAACTCTTAAACTTTTAAACTTTTAAACTTTTAAACCCTTGACGAAGCTGTCAGTTAACATCAACAAAATCGCCACCCTCCGCAACAGCCGTGGCGGCAACAACCCAGACGTGGTAAAGGTGGCAATGGATGTGCAGCAGTTTGGCGCAGATGGTGTGACGGTGCATCCAAGACCAGACGAACGACATATCAGGTATAGCGATGTCAGGGAAATCCGCAAGATCATCGTCACCGAATTCAATATCGAAGGCAATTGCAACGAACAACGCTTTGTAGACCTGGTGCTCGAGGTAAAACCAGACCAGGTGACGCTGGTTCCTGATACGCTCGGACAGCTCACGTCTGATCATGGCTGGGATACGATACGTAATAAGGATTATCTAAAAGAAATGATAGGGCTTTTCAAGTCAGCCGGTATACGGGTGTCCATCTTCGTTGACCCAGATGAGAAAATGGTTGAAGGGGCCGCCGAAACGGGAACCGATCGTATTGAACTCTACACCGAATCTTATGCGAGAGAATTTGCGGCCAGTAATCAAGATGGGAGCATCAAAACTTATATGGCGGCAGCCAAAAAAGCCCGCGAGCTTGGGCTGGGACTAAATGCTGGACATGACCTTGATTTGCAAAACCTGAAATATTTCAAAGAAAACATCCCCTGGCTCGACGAGGTCAGTATTGGCCATGCCCTTGTTTCCGACGCCATCTACCTTGGGCTGGAGAATACCGTCCAACTATACAAGAGGCAATTAATGTAATATGTGACGGCCTGATCTCCTTCGCCTAAAAGATTCGGCCCCGCGCTAATTATTCAACCTTGCAATGCGACGGAAACTTTCCCTTACATTCGTTATCCAAATAAATTTATATGAAGAAGATACTTTTCATTCTCTCAAGCTTTATCGCGCTTACTGCCGGAGCTCAAACGGCTGAAGAAATCATCCAGAAGTACTCTGCCAACATCGGTGGACTCGAAGGTTACACTAAGGCTAAGACGGCTAAATTATCAGGCACAATTTCCGTCCAGGGAAATGAGCTCCCGATAACGGTCCAGATCGTTAACGGCAAATCCGTCCGTTCCGATATCGACGCAATGGGAACCATGATCATCAGTGTTTATAACAATGGTAAAGGATGGAAACAAAATCCATTTGCGGGCGCGACTACGCCAACAGATGTAACCGGAGGCGAACTAAATGAATTGAAGTCGCAGAGTTTCCTCGCGCCATCGTTGATGGACTACAAAGGTCGCGGTCACCAGGTGGAGCTACTTGGCCAGGAAGATGTAGAAGGAACGAAAGCATTTAAACTCAAGTTGACAAACAAGGACGATACGAAAGTCACGACATATTACATCAGGACGTCTGACTATTTGGTCATCAAGTCTGAGACCGAGCGCGACATGGGCGGTCAGTCGATGGTAGTAGAGACATGGTATTCAGACTTGAAAGAAGTTGAGGGCCTGAAGTTTTTTACAACGAGAACAATGAAAGCCGGCGGACAGGAATTTCAAGCCATCAAATTCGATTCGATTGTATTGAATGGGTCAGTCGACGAGAAGATCTTCGATATGCCGAGATAAAATTTGACCGCAGATTATCATGATGATTATGATTAGTTATGATATCTGCGTCGATCATAATAATCATGATAATCTGTGGTCAAAAATTACCCACCCCACAAGGGTAATTCATCGATGACGTGCAGTCGCCCGTCGCGCTTGTGCCACCCGAACGTCATTTCGCCATTAGTGATCAGGAGATACTCCACCGGGACGCTTAGGTTGTACCGCAGCGCCTGTTGCAGGGTAGCATCGTTCAATCGAATTGAACCGGCCTTACATTCTACGATCATCCAGGGTTCGTGATTCTTATTATAGACGAGAACATCGAATCGCTTCTTCAATTCCCCAAGCCATATCTCCTTCTCCAGGGCGATGAGCGTTGCCGGATAGTTTCCTACCTGCACGAGGTATTGAATGAAGTTCTGCCGCACCCATTCCTCGGGGGTCAACGAAAGCCACTTTCGTCTCAGGGTGTCGAAAATGAACTCCTTCCCGGCTTCGTTTTTCATACGAAATGATGGTTCGGGGTATTTGACGAGGAGCATGCTTCAAAAGTAAATGATTAAGTTTGCTTCTACGAGGGCCCGGTGTTCGAGATGCTTGCGACGTTTAACGTTTAACGGTTTAACGTTTAACGTTCTTGGAACTGAATATTCATTTCTCATAGGCGACAGCTGAGATACGACATCCAGATCGAATTACAGAACGTTAAACCCTTAAACGTTAAACGTTAAACGAAGAGAGTATGATGAAAACCAAGGAAGACATTGTAAAGAACTGGCTTCCTCGCTACACCGGCGAGAAGCTTGAGAATTTTGGCAAGTATTTACTGCTGACGAATTTCAGCAATTACGTGACCATGTTTGCCGAGGCGTATGGAGTAGAAGTGGTGGGAATAGGCAAACCCATGCAGTGTGCTACTGCGGAAGATATCACTATTATTAACTTCGGCATGGGGAGTCCAACTGCGGCTACCGTCATGGACCTGCTGACCGCCATAGAGCCGAAGGCAGCTTTATTCTTAGGTAAATGCGGAGGATTGAAGAGGCGTAATAAACTCGGCGACCTGATCCTGCCTATTGCGGCGATCAGGGGTGAGGGTACATCAAACGATTATTTCCCGCCGGAAGTACCAGCATTGCCGGCATTCGCCCTTCAGAAGGCAGTATCAACTACCATAAGAGATGCAGGAGTAGATTACTGGACAGGAACGGTATACACTACTAACCGTAGGGTGTGGGAGCATGACCAGGTATTCAAAGAATATTTACAGAAGATACGCGCCTATGCCATCGACATGGAAACGGCCACGATATTCACCGTTGGTTTCTACAACCGCATACCTACGGGCGCGCTATTACTCGTCAGTGACCAGCCCATGATTCCAGAGGGTGTTAAGACGGAAGAGAGCGACAGGGCAGTGACAGCTACGTTTGTCGAGAGACATTTAAAGATTGGTGTGGCTTCATTGAAACAATTGATTAATGATGGACTCACCGTGAGACATCTCAAATTCTAAAATTGTTTCGCTATGAATATTTTTTCAACCATGGCAGTGATCGCCATCCTGGCGACTGTCTCGGAAACCTGCGGAAATAAAAACGCAAGTACTGGGCGGCACAAAGCAAAACTGGAAATTAAGGCGCTGTGTATGAATTATACAATCCGACTGGTGGAGGGTAATATCGACACTTCGATGATTACTCCTGCTTGGACGGATGAACATTCCGGTAAATCCTATAATAATGTCTTCGGTCTGGCGAATCCATGTTCCTTTCCGAAAACGATCAAAGAGGGTGATGAGTTTTATTTCACTATTGACACTGCAAAGCAACCGAATTGCGCCGTCTGCATGGCCTACTACCCCACTCCACCGAAGAAACTCTCGATTAAAATTGTTGAACCATAATGCTCCCTTTATTACGGATACAGGACTTATCGGTCGACTTCATAGCGGAATCGGGGAATACACATGCACTTCGGAATATTTCGCTCACAGTTGATCGTGGCGAGATCGTTGCACTAGTGGGTGAATCCGGCTCAGGGAAATCTGTTACTTCTCTGTCCATTCTTCAACTCTTGCCTTCGCCTCCCGCACGTTACTCCACCGGCAGCATTCTCTTCTCGGAAGATGGAAATGCAGAGATCAACCTTCTCGGTAAGGACCGTTATTCTCTCCAGGACATCCGTGGAAATAAGATTGCAATGATCTTCCAGGAACCGATGACGTCATTGAACCCCGTTCTCACTTGTGGCGAACAAGTAATGGAGGCATTGCTGGCTCATAAGAAAATATCAAAGAGCGAGGCGAAGCGAATAACGATAGAATGGTTTGCTAGAGTGAAGCTACCCTCTCCGCCATCGATCTTTGGCCGATACCCGCACCAATTGAGTGGGGGACAGAAACAACGCGTGATGATCGCCATGGCCATGTGCTGCGAACCTTCACTATTGATTTGTGATGAGCCTACGACAGCGCTGGACGTCACGGTACAGAAAACAATACTGCTTTTGATAAAGGAGCTTCAGCAGCAATCAAATATGGGGGTTATCTTCATCACGCACGACCTTGGTGTGGTGGCGGAAGTAGCGGACCGTGCGGCGGTGATGTACAAGGGAAGCATTGTTGAACAGGATACCGTGGAGAATTTATTTGACCGTCCCAAACATCCTTATACGAAGGCTTTGCTCGCCTGTAGACCCGTGAATCACAAGCGGGGTGAACGCTTGCCAATTGTCAGTGATTTCCTGAAAGAAACTGAACCGATCGTTCCACACCCAGTGGTGGCAGATACCGGGGTTAGGATTACAGATGAACATCTCCCAGCAGCAGCGGTATCCCCTGTACTATTCGACATTGAACATATCTCTGTGTGGTTTCCTGCGAAGAAGACATTTCTCGGTAAGACGCTTGAGTATACCAAGGCGGTGGATGATGTGAGTTTCGAAATCCTGCGCAATGAGACTCTCGGTCTGGTTGGGGAAAGTGGCTGCGGGAAGACAACCCTGGGAAGGACGATACTACGTTTGATTGAACCTAGCTCCGGGAAGATTACGTACAATGGCATTGATCTCACGGCCAAAGGCAAGAACGAACTTGGGCCACTTAGGAAAGATATCCAGATCATCTTCCAGGATCCATATTCATCGCTTAATCCAAGGCTGACAATAGGCTCGGCGATTGGAGAGCCCATGAAAGTACATAGCTTGTTCCCGTCGGAAAAAGCAAGGAAGGAGAAAGTTGTGGATCTGCTGGAGAAAGTCGACCTGCGTTCAGAACATTATAATCGATATCCACACGAATTTTCAGGTGGCCAGCGCCAACGTATCGTCATAGCCCGAGCACTGGCACTAAATCCATCGTTCATCGTGTGTGATGAATCAGTATCGGCATTAGATGTAAGTGTACAAGCCCAGGTACTTAACCTGCTAAACGATCTTAAGAAAGAATTTGGGTTTACGATGATCTTTATCTCGCATGACCTCGCCGTAGTTCGTTACATCAGCGACCGCATCCTGGTGATGAATAAAGGTAAAATAGAGGAGAGTGGTCCTGCAGACCAGGTATACTTCGCTCCTGAATCGGAATACACGCGAAAATTGATAGCATCAATTCCGAAAGGCAGGCCAGCCTAGTCGTCAATATCTACAGATCTTGTGATATCATACCCGCCGCGTCCTTCCTTCTCAAAAAATTCCCGGGAACTATTTCTTTTTGAATATAGAAGTTTCTTTAAGGCCTTCTGCATTTGTTCGCCAATCGACTCATCCTCCTTGATGCGTGTGTCGGTAAACGAGGTGAAATCAAATCTGTAGTGATCCGCCATGTGATTACCCCATTGATTGTATCCTGTAAAAGACGGCTTCTCAATATTTGAGAATTCGAAGGTTGACGGATCTTCAGGCACCAATCCCACAGTGGCGAGTTTCCAGCTGATATCGTCCTTCTTGGTCTTATACTTGAAGAAATAGACAAACCCTTTGTGCCCCTTAACCGTGGTTGGAAGTCGGTCGACATACACGAGTGAATCGGGCTTTTCGTATGTTCTTTCTTCCAGGAGTTTACTCTTGCCGAGATCGATGTGGTTGTTATGCAATGCGGGAAACTTGCTCTTCATCTTCATATCTACAAGGTCATTGTAAAACTCGTACCTGTATTCGTCCAGTTTCGCAAAATGTGCCAGCATTGAATCGGGTATCGGTCGACCATGTCTCAGTAGAAGGATAGTCGTTCGATATTTTAGCCTATTGTCATTCGATTTCAGCATTTGCTGGAGAACGGTACCTACGGCTGGATTCGTTTCACTATAAGGCAACAACAGTGTCGCATAGAGGCTGAGACCTTCATTGCCCATATCCTTCTCATTGTTACCCGCAAAACGATTCTGCCTGTCTTCTTTCTCTTCTTCGGCCTTTTTGATCGCACGGTTCTTCTCCGCGATTCCCTGTTTCTTCATTTCCTGTCTTGCTTCAATTAAAAACTTGCTAAAGTACGGCTGGTAATCCAGTGGCCTGACGAGGTTGCTATCAACCATCCTTCCAAGTAGTTTCATCATAGGTCGCTCGTAGTCATCAAGGTTTAGCAATGGGAGAAGCTCGGGAAGGATCGTGCGTGTGAGTTGTAAGGAATCGTATAGCTCATCGAGGAAATTCCCATCACTATAATCCGATGTATTCCGAAAGGCTTGAACATATGCAGGAACGCCATAGTCCCTGTACCCATCATTTGAAGATACATCCATGACCGGTGGCTCAACCGTGACTATGTCACGAAAGACTATGAAGGAATACTTCGTCTTCTGGCGAAGTAGGGTTTCAAGAATAGTATATTGTAGCTCAACAGTGTCGCCCACCGCATAATACAAGTCTTTCAGGTAGTCGGAAGTTATTTTGGTCTTGACCTCCGCGAGTTTGCTGATCAGCTGCTTTTTCGTATCCAGGTATTTCTTTTCGGTCCAGTTCAGCGTTCCGATTGCACTCTTTACTCCGGGAAAATCGGCCGAATCGATATTGACAAGCGCAATGCCCCTTCTCGCACGTTTCTGGCGAATGCTATCTGTGCTTAAAAGATCGGAAAGAAACAACGCAGTCTTCTTAGTGAAGGGGTCACTCCCTTTAAGGGTATCTGCAGGATCAAATGAATCGAAGAATGTCTGAACGAAAGATCCGGGTTTGCTCAACGTGTCGATCTGCGTTATGAGGCTGTAACCGATTCCACTCTTGTAATAAGTTTTTGACCAAAGTGCACGGCTGCTGCCCGTATCACTCACGATTGTCTCCCATACCTTCATTCCATCGGGCATGGTGTGTTTCTTCTTCATCCGGAAAATTCGAGTAGAATCACCAAACCTTCCCAGCGATTGGTCGTCAAGGTTAGTGCTATCCTTATTCGTGAAATACGGATGTGTCTTGAAAAATGAAATATGTATCTTCTCTCCCGTAGTGTCGTTAGAGATCACCCGACTACGAAACGTTCCACTTTCGAGAAGGTCAGCTTCGGATTCCTCGTCGTCCTCACCGTATCCATGATAAGAGTAGCCAGGAACTGCTAACTTATCCTTACTGTCATCAGGGAAAACGGGCGATTTCACCGCGTAATAAAGTGAAGTATCCTTGCGTGGCTTAGCATCACCATAAATAAAGGGCTTGATCTCGAAAGAATTGAAAAAGGCCTGCATCTTCGGCGAATCGGTCTTGCCATGCGCGATCAGTGCATAGTAGTGAGGACCCTGAATAAGGAAGCGAGTAAGGTATATCGACTTTTTCTTGTCCTGGAATTTACACTCGAGCGCGGGATAACCTTTATATACAAACTGCCTGCGACTAAGCAGGGTATCTATAAATTCGGAAGCCGCGAAACTTTCCTGCATGAGACCGAGGTCGAAAGTATCCTCCTCAACAAAACCATAATTGTGTACGTCTGAACGCATCACCCGATACTTCGCATTAGCCGTCTTGTCGTGTGCGTCGTATATCCAGCTGCCGTCATTGCCCATATACGGATCATGCGGAAGGCTAACACTGAATCCGCCAGATGCGGGTGAATATTTATGCCATCCCTCCATTGCAGGTTTATATTCTTTGAAGTGAATGCTATTGAAAAACCTGTTTGCCTCTTCCCCGTTTTTTACATAGTCACCGGTGCCACTCATTTTGAAAAATAGGATCTCGAAAGGAGTTATGAAGATGTTGTATCGCTGAACATCTCCACGGCGCGTCTTGTTCGTGATCGCAAAACCATTGAAACCATTCCTGGTCATCTTTGTTTTCGTAATGATCTTTCCAGGTATATTCTCGTAAAGGAGACTATCGATGGTGTTGTAAACGTCCTGTTCGGTATGGCCCCACATCCAGGCATTGGTCATAACCCGTGTTACCATATAATAACTGCCATTGGCCATGTCGGCGTATTGGCGTTGGTCCAACGAGCCAGCCTCACCAAACTTGTAAAACTTACCCGGAATGTCCACGGAGAAAAAGCCGTCCTCGGTTGTCTGGGTCTCGAAGATTACGGGCACCCTTATCTTTTCTACCGAATTCTTGTGTTGGCTGTCCCTTTCTCCCATCTTAATTGGACGGAGGCGGTAGCCCATTTCACGCAACATTTCGATTACACCCCGTTTGCCCGGAAGATGCGCCGCACCTACTCCCACGAACAATGAGACATTTCGTTTGAGTATGGAGTCAATAGACTCTGCTTGAATCTCGTTTCGCTTGTAGAGGAATTTTTCATCAAAAGCTTCGGAGAAGCTATTATACTTATTGATAGAATCGAGGAGGTCGAGGTTACCCGTACGGTACGCCTCCTGGATCTTATCCGGGGCGTATCCTTCTTCACGATCACTTCGCTCCTTCCTGTTTTTATCCTTTGCTGCGTCCTTATATGCCTCTGCCATTAGCTTCATGCTCTCGTCGTAACGTTCGACCCCCGCTACCTTCTTCCCCCATTTCTTACCGCATTGGTAGATGTACATGTCGAGGTAGGTATCTTCTTCAAAATCGCTCGCGTCATTTCCATAAGTACGATATAGGAGGTTGTTGATGGTAGAAGGACTGCTATAGAGGGAACGCTCGATGTTCTTGTCGTACTTATAAAACTTGAGTGTATTAATGCTGAGGTAGTCGTCTGGTACGGGCGTGTAACCCCCTCCGCGATAGACGTAGTCGCCATACCCGCCGCCTTGCTGCTCCTCCGCCTTATACTTGCTCATGTCTTCCTGCCATGACTCCGGATTAGTTTCCAGGGCTACTACGTCTGCATTTCGAATGCCGATATAAAAAGAATCGGCTAATTGAAACGCAAGCTTATTGCTCACATGCATAGTGCCGAACAGGTATGAAGGTTTTTTGAGGCCCTTGCCCGTAATCTCCCAGAGAAGACTTGGATACTTCTTGTCTTTGATTTTTGGCTGTGCTTGTAACAGGTAGGGACAGATCACTACTAACAGCAAAAGGGAGCGAGTCATAGATGTTTTATACTTCTTGATGGTGAGGGCAGTCAGCTGTCGATTAAACGGGTATCTGGGCAAGTTATTTTCCGGGTTGGGGTCAACGACAAAAGTATACTCAAAATCTAAGATGCCATAGGCCAATAAAAGGCATAAACCGCCTGAAAACGAGTAAATCGGGGATAAAACTCAAAAAATGTAGAGGGGGTCGCGGGATTTTGGAATCTGAAGGCGTACCTTTGCCCGCTCAAAAACCATGTCCTGTTTCCAGGAATATGGCAGTCCACATGACCAGGCCCGGTGCCGTAAGACCGGGGATTGGTGATAATCTCCGGTATGTTCCTACCCGGTTTGCGTCATGAGACCCTTTAAAATAAACCTTTTATAAACTCATGAAGCTTTCCCAATTCCGTTTCGACCTCCCTCTAAATCTTATTGCCCAGAATCCAGCGAAAAAACGTGAAGACGCCCGTATGATGGTTGTGCACCGGCATACTGGCCAGATTGAGAACAAACACTTCCGCGACATCCTCGATTACTTCGACGATAAGGACGTGTTTACAGTGAACAACACAAAGGTATTTCCGGCAAGGATGTACGGCCGAAAGGAAAAAACTGGTGCTAAAATCGAAGTGTTCCTGTTGAGGGAATTAAACAAACCCAATCGCCTCTGGGATGTAATTGTTGATCCTGCGCGTAAGATCAGGGTTGGCAATAAACTTTATTTCGGCGACCAGGAAGACCTGGTAGCAGAAGTAATCGACAATACCACCAGTCGTGGGCGAACGATCCGTTTCTTATGGGAAGGCAGCGAAGAGGATTTCCGAGCGCAACTCGAGAAGCTCGGTGAGACACCATTACCGAAATACATCAAGCGTAAACCGGATGAAGAAGATAAGGAGCGCTACCAGACGGTATATGCCAAGCACGAAGGTGCTGTGGCGGCCCCGACTGCAGGCCTTCACTTCAGCCGGGAATTGATCAAGCGTCTCGAGATTAAAGGAGTGAGATTCGCGGAAGTTACACTCCATACAGGACTTGGCACCTTTAGGCCGATTGAGGTAGAGGATCTGAGCAAACATAAAATGGATGCCGAATATTTCAGGATCGATGAGACTGCCTGCAAAATTGTCAATCGTGCAAGAGAATACGGTCACAGGATCTGTTCGGTTGGAACGACAACAATGCGTGCACTAGAGTCTTCATTCACGGCACAGAAACTACTGAAGCCTTCAGAGGGCTGGACGAATATGTTCATTCATCCTCCTTATGATTTCAACATAGCCGATGCGTTGGTGACGAATTTTCATTTACCCAAGACCAGCCTCCTGATCATGACCTGCGCTTTCGCGGGCTATGAACTTACCATGGAAGCATACAAGAAAGCAATTAAGGATAAGTATAGGTTCTTTAGCTATGGGGATGCGTTGATGATTATCTAAGAAGTGAGTGTTCGCCTGGGTTGGCTAGTGGGAAGTGGCTAGTGGGGATAGCGAGTGGCTAGTAGGAAGTAGCT